>CALMZT010001354.1 GCA_937870805.1 uncultured Chloroflexota bacterium | reverse complement strand
CACTAAAGGACTGGCGCGCATGTCTATCGGCCGCTGACCAGCACAGCGCTCCAAAGGCGGGTTCGGGTCGATTCGCGCCATCCCCTGGGTGTTCTCGTGGATGCAGAGCCGCGCCATCATCCCCAGTTGGTACGGCGTGGGCTACGCGCTGGAAAGTTTCTGCACGGAAAATGAAGGTGGCTTAAACCTGCTGCAAGAGATGTACCATGAATGGCGCTTCTTTGAGGCGCTGGTCGAAAATGTGCAGCTTGACCTTGCCAAAGCCGACATGGGCATCGCCAACCTCTACGCCTCACTCGTGCCCGATGAAAAGCTGCGCGAGGAGATTTTTGGCGAGATGCAGCGTGAACATGCGCGCGCCTGTGATTACATCGCCAAAGTGTTGGAGCAAGAGGAACTACTGGGCAACATGCCTGTGCTGCGCCGTTCGATTGAGCGCCGCAACCCTTACGTTGACCCGCTGAACTTCATTCAGGTGGCGCTGCTGCGTGACCTGCGCGAAAGCCAGCCCGAAACACACGAATATGACGCGCTGCTCAACGCCGTACTATCGACAGTGAATGGCATCGCGGCTGGCATGAAGACGACGGGGTAGTCTTTAGCGATTAGCTTTTGGGTGATGCGATGGCGCGCGTTGTTGGGGTGTATGCGCTGGTGTTGGTGTGTGTAGGCAGCGCGTTTGTGTTTGGGGCGCTGAGTTGGGCATATAGCCGACATAGTGCCGTTTTGATCTATTCATCTGAATATCTTCCATCTTTTGGGCGGGAAATCTTACAGCTAGATTTCCTGACACAGCAAACCCATGTTTTAATCCCATCCGCTGTATCTGGCTATGCATGGTCACCAAATGGCATGATGCTTGCTTATGAGACCCGTTATACATCAGGGATGTCTTCAAATATTGAGACACATGTAAACATTGAGATAGCAGATTGGAAAGGAAACTTGATTTCAACAATCGCTGGCGCAGGTCTTGTTAGCTCACCACATTGGCTTGATGACAATCGAACTATCGTATTCCTATCAAGCAGCGACTTGGGATCTGAAATTTATTCTGTGGATGTTAACAACCCTAACCATTGGTACTTATTCACTCAGATACAAGGAAATTATGTCATCGACTATGTGTCTGTCTCACCGGACTCTAGAATGATAGCTTTTACAGTAGTTCCATCAGGTGTGTTTATATTAGATAGAGAAAATGGGAATGTTGAGCAAATTGCCCACAATGGCTTTAAACCCACATGGTCGCCGGATGGGGAGCGGATTGCTTTTTGGGCATTTAATGAAGTCAGAAATCTGGATATTTATGTATTTAATGTAGTCGACAGAATGGGTCTGCAACTAACGAACCATGACGCCGCAGAATTTGAACCTGCGTGGTCGCCGGATGGCTCACAGATTGCGTTCGTGTCAGACCGTGACGGTGACTACGAAATCTTTGTGATGAACGCCAACGGCACGAACGTGCGTCAGGTGACGTTCAACGACGTGAATGATACCGATCCCGCGTGGATACCGTAAATATGAGCTAAAATACGTCTAAAGGAGGAAAGGCTATGTCTACCTTAGAACGCGAGTTGATAGAGAAGATCAAACACATGGATGAGCCTCACCGAAAGCGTGTTTTGGAATTCATTCGTGAGATGGATAGCCTTGCTGCAAAAAAATCCTACTCAGCGGATGAACTGCTGAAGCTGCCTTACGAAGAACGCAACCGCCTTGTTGCTGAAGCCCTCGCGCGTACCGCTGACGAAGACGTTGAGTTTTTTGAAGCCTATAGCGAAGCGGATTTCGATGACGACAACCGCTCCTCAGTGCATGTGTAAAGTTCTAGTGTGGGCGGAATAAAGGCTTGCACGAGGGCGAAGCAGCCCTTCGCCCTTCCTACTCGATACGCTTGCCCATGATAATGTCAGGCTTGCCGCGTCCGTTAGCGTCGGGCATCACGCCGATAATGCGATAGCCGCACTTCTGGTAAAACTCGTAGGGATGTCCTTTAAAGTTTTGGATATTAGCAATCTTTTCCCATAGATTGTCATACAAATCGACGTTTGACAGCGAAGTCATATCGTCTTCATCGTCGCTCCCAAGCTGAATCGTCAACCCGCCGCGCGCCTTGACCTGCTGCTCGAAATCGGTAATCAGTGCGCGCCCAATCCCATTCTTCTGTTTGTCTGGGCGCACCACGATAGGATGTAGCTGCCATACATTGCCGTCGTATTCTGGCAAGCCGCCAATCCAGCCAAGCACGGTCTTGCCATCATCATCCAGCGCTATACGGGCGAAACCTTTTTCCAGAATCATCTGAATTTCTTCAAGAGCTTCTTCCGTTGTCTCCCACGCATTCCAATGTTCGCGGAAGCCCAGCACCAGCATTTCCGCCATCTGCTGCTGAATCTTTTCATCTTGTGGAGCATCTACAATTTGCATCACAATTCTCGTGTACAGTCGCTTTCAAAACTGAAAACTGACGACTGAAAACTGATGATATTAAGGCACTGCCAGCACTTCGCCAACAGCAGGCAGGAATAAGAACGCCAGCCCGATAATTAAATAGATTGCCAGCAGCATCGCCCCTTCCAGCCAGTTTGATTCACCATCCTGAGCGATGAACGCGGCGACCAGGGATGCACCTGCCAGCGCGACTAACTCATAGTCGTTAAACACCAGCAGCAGCCGATTGCTGAACAACAGGCTGATGAACACCAGCACAGGCGCGACGAACAGCGCAATCTGGATGCTCGACCCCAACGACACCGCGAGGCTCAGTTCCATCTTGTTCTTGATGGCGACTTCGACGGCGACGAGATGTTCCGCGACGTTGCCGACCAGCGGAATAATGATGATGCCGAGGAAGAACTCCGTCAGCCCCAACTGCTGTGTCACAGGTTCAACGGCGCTCACCAACACTTCACTGAGCAGCGCTGTGCCCGCTGTTGCCGCGACCAGCACGATAATCGCCGTGCGCAGACTCCACTTTGCGGGATGTACGGTTTCGGCAACTTCAGCAGCCTGCTCGCCAGACACCGGACCCTTTTGTGTGCGGAAGCCGTAAAGGATATTTAAGCCATAAATCACGATGAGAATCAACGCTACCCCTTCGCTGAAGAACAGTTCCGCTTCGGGTACTTCAATCAGCGCGCGGTCAAACAGCGAGGGGATGGTCAGCGCCACCAACGCCAGAATCAGCAGTGTGGCGTTCGTGCCAGCAGTGCGGCGGTCAAAGATCTGGATGCCATTCTTCAGCCCACCTAAAAACAAGCTCAGACCCAACACCAGCAGCAGGTTTCCCAAAATCGAGCCAATAATCGACGCCTTCACCAGTTCGATGAGTCCCTGATTGAGCGCGAAGATGGTGATAATCAACTCTGCCGCGTTGCCTAATGTGGCGTTCAGCAGACCACCGAGACGCGGACCCGTATAGAGCGCCAGTTCTTCCGTCGCCTCGCCGATAAAATCTGCCAGCGGGATTAAGCCAATCGCTGACAGGATAAAGATCACGACAGAGGATTCAGGAGATATCAAATCGACGATAACCGCAGCAGGCGCGGCGATGAGCATGATATAGAGGATTCGTTTCATCTTTTCTTCCTTGATGGATAGCAGTGATTGATGGAAGTGTATTGTACTGAATTTTGAAATATCACACAGGTCTCATAACAAATATTTGTCAGAACCTGTGCCAATGTTTTTTACTCTAGGGACAAGGGTGGTCCAAGCAGTTCCATACCATGTGCGCGCCATAGCTCGGGATCTTGCGGTGGCATCGCGTTGGCTTTTGTCACTTCACGAAAGAATGCCTCCATTTTGCCTGCGGGCATAAACGTGATGAGGATCTTGCCAACTGTATCACCGACGAACGCCCAGACGTGGGGCACTTTGCGTGGCGCTAGCAGCGAATCGCCCGGTTTAAGTGTGAACCGTTCTTGTCCCACTTCGATGATGAACTCACCTTCAACAGCATAGAACCATTCGTCCTGGTCGTAATGCAAGTGTCGCGCAGGTCCACCTTTCGCTCGGAAAGTGTTCTCAAGAATGAAGAGACCGCTGCCGTTTTGCGTTGTTACTTTAAAGTCTATGACGCTAATGCCGAGTCCCCGATGTTCACCAAATTGGTCTTCACCTGCCGCAACTTGCATTGCTGCTGGAACACTAGCGGGCGTTTGCAAAGAGTCGCTCATAAAAGCCTTTCAAGGTTTTGAAGGATAAATACAGTAATTGAGTTAGGTTAATGTTAGCGTTCAGTGACTCGTCGTGCCACCAGCCCCTGTTCCTGCACTTCTGCGCGCATTCTACCGAGCAGCGCATCGGCTGTAAACTGTGCCAGAATGTTAAATTCTGTTTGCGCGTTGGCTTCTTTCTCATCCTGCGGCATCAGCAGCCAGCGTTCCATACGCGCCGTAACCTCCTGCATCTGCTCTGGCTCAACAAATGGCATCAGATGTTCAAACAACATCAGATGCGCGCTCTTGCGTTCCATCACTTCCAATCCATCGAGGATTTGACGATGCGGCGGTCCTTCCCAGATGTCGGCGATCATCGCTTCGCGCAGCCAGCGTTCAACCGGATACTCTGCCAGCGTGCCTATGCCGCCGTTCACTTCCATCGCCCACTTTGCCGTCTGTACACAGACTTCCGCCGTCCAATATTTCGCAAGGTGAATCAACAGGCGAGTCATGTGGAAGCGATTGGAATACGGCGGCGTTTCGCGGTGAACGCTGTTTAACGTGATCGCTGCTTCCCACGCCAGCGCAAACGAACGACAAATCTCGGCGTGGCGTTCCTCGAACTGGCGGCGCATTAACGGCTGCTCAATCAGCGGCTTGCCAAACGCGACACGCCCTTGTGCGAAGCGCAGCGCTTCAGAAAACGCCCGCTGCGCCAACCCTATGCTGCCCATCGCATTCGCCACGCGCGACAGATTTAAGACTTCCAGTATGAGGTAGATGCCATGTTCCGGCGCGCCTAGCAGATACGCCTCACTATTGCGCATTTCGATCTCGCCTGTGGGTACAGAACGGGTGGCAATCTTGTCCTTCAAACGGCGCAGGTGGAAATTCAGTTCGCCGTTTTCGCGTACTCGCGGCACAAGGAAAAGTCCTAGCCCGCGCACGCCCGGCTTATCGTCAATCCGCGCGGCGACAACCGCCACTTCTGCGCCGGCATTGCTGCAAAAATACTTGTCGCCTGTTAAAAACCAGTGTCCATCGGCGGCTTGCACGGCTGAGGTATCCACGTTCGCGCCCAAATCGGAGCCGCCGCGAATCTCGGTCATCCACGTCGCGCCCTGCCACACTTCATCATTGCGCCGCAGCATCGGCACGAGATAACGCTTGCATACCTCGTCGTCGCCGTACTTATCCAGCGGCACGGCGGTAGAAATCGACACCGTGTAAGGGCAGCTTACGCCGATGTCGTAAAAGCATGTCACATAGTCCATCAAAAAGAACGGCAGCAGCGAATTTTCCTCAAACACGCGCCACACGATGCCCGCCTTGTAGCCTTCCTTCAACATGCGCCAATAGTCGGTGATGTAAAGGATTTCATCGACGCGCTTGCCGAAGCGGTCAAACATACGCACATGCGGCGTGCCCGCGCGATCAACAGCGTAAGAGATGTGCTGACCTTCGTGTTCCCACCATGCTTCATACATACGCAGGGTACGCAGTGTGCTTGCCGACATCGCGGGGCAGCTATCCAATAAGAATCTGACCGGAGAGAGTAGGTGATCGAATGGCATGGTGAGGCTCCCGTAACTGCTTTAAAATAACAATTGGCTCTAATGGTGAGCGGCGCTGCTGCAAGATTATTCTATTGAATATTTCTAAGATACAACAATGTTTATTATTTGCACATCAGATAAAACTTAATCACCCCAGTTTGGGGAATTGCGGTATGATCTACGAATCATAACTTGAACACCCAATTAGCGAGGAACACTCTATGAGTACGCAGCCCTTCATTTTGCACGTCAACGGCAACCCCAATGTGCCGACTATTCTGGAGGTGAAGGTGCGTCCTACGCCGGGCACAACACAGACCGAGTTGTTTAAAGTGCCTGTCGGGACAAAAAACTGCCGTGTGCTCGAAGTGCAGCCTGATCCACAAGGCACGACCCTCAACGGCAAAGTGTTCCAGTGGTTCCGCATTGTGCTGCCTGATAACCGCGAAGGTTGGGTGCGTGACGACCTGGTGCAGATCACAGGCGACGGCAGATCTTACGGTTATCCACTACTGCCGATGTCTGCTTATGCCTTTAGTATCACACGCACGAGCAATGTCAACCCTGTCGGCACGGTCACGCCGGGCACACCCCCGTCCGCTTCTACGACGACGACTGCGCCCGCCACTACACCGACCACCACGCCTGCTGCGACGACGGCACCTGCCGCTACTACAACGCCTGCTGCTGCTCCTGCGGCGACCACTGCGCCCACTACAGCGCCAGCAGCGACCACCACGCCCGCTGCTGCCCCAACGACGCCTTCAATGGGACCTGTCGTGCCCTCGCCGACAGCGCCCACCGGAACAGTCTTAGCGGTCTGCATCGCCAATCGCGGCGCGAACCTGCGTGCTGCGCCTGTCGGCGGCGCGATCATTGCCAAAGTCGATTACATGACACAACTCACCGTCATTGGGAGTTCAGCGCAGGGCGGTGGCACGAATTACATGTGGGTCAACGTGCGCAATGCCGCAGGACAAACAGGCTTCGTGCGCAACAGCTTCCTGAAGATCGTCGGCAATGCGACACAGTGGGGCTTGGGCGCAGGCGACGAATACCCCGCACCGATGCGTGCCTATTGGTGGGTGCGCGGCTTTGGCATTAATTTCCCCGCCAACGATGCCAATGAAGTCTATCACGATGGTTGGGACTTGGGCGCAGTCACAGGCGAACCGATGCTGGCAGGTCCGCGCGGCGGCGTCGTCACCCAAACCAACGTCTGCCAGAAATGCACGCCCGATAAACCCAATACGCTTGCATGGGGCATTCCGGTAGGCAGCGATAGTGTCTTCAACGACCCGGCGTGGGGCTACGGTTACGGCAACTTCGTCGTCATCCGTTATGATAACAATCTGCTGCCCGCCTCGACGCAGCAGCGTTTGGCGCAGCGCAGCTTATCGGGCGCGCATGTCTTTGTGATATATGCGCATCTCGCCAACTTCACGGCGCGCAACGGTCAGCAGTTGGCAGGCTATGAACAATTCGGCACCTGCGGCAACACAGGCAACTCTGAAGCGACACACGTGCATCTGGAAGTGCGCGCAGGCTCAAACCCTAACGCGCAGTGGGCACAGCTTCGCCCCGGCTTGCTCGAACCCGGCAACCTGTTCTCGCGCTAATAACGCCCATCACGCATAGAATCGAACAGGGGGATTATGCAGGTTTATTTTTAGAGACGTAGGCTGTAGGGACGCACCAACGTGTGCGTCCGCTGGTGCGCAGACACATAGATCTGCCCCTACAATCATCACGCATAGAATCGAACAAGGGGATTAATCCCCTTGTTTTATTTTCAATGATTGATGCTAGAGGCATGTGTCGCATACTCGAATTGAACTGAAAACTGTCAACTGACAACTGTAAACTTGTTTAATCCCCCG
>CALMZT010001353.1 GCA_937870805.1 uncultured Chloroflexota bacterium | reverse complement strand
AGCAGGGACACAGCCTTATTCAAGCCCTTCTTGATGCTTTACTTGGACTACCTCTCGTCCCTGCCTGAGTAGTTACCGCAAAAGTTAGAAAAGGTTGGAAATTTCTAGCGATTCGCATTGTAAGACATTGACACAAAAATGACCCCAAGCCGTTCTCCATTTTTAGAAGCGTTGTGGACAGATGCGTTCTCGATACATGGATAAATGCGGGGCACGTGTGGAAGCGCTAACGATCATACTTCCAATAGCGGCGGCGGAGTTCTTTTCCATAAACATCTTTGCGATAGCCCATCTGCATCACTTCGATATAATTTTTATCGGTCTCTTGCGGCTCAGGCAGTGGCTTATCGCGCAAAATGTTCAGCAGGCGGTTATCGCGCACGATGAGGACACGAAAGACAACACGAATCCCATAGCGCGGCACCTTCACGCGAAACCACGCGGGTGTTTCATCGAGTTCACTGACATCCAAGCCAGAGGATGCTAATGGTGAACGTGGGTCGTCCTGAGAAGACAGCAGCTTGAGAATGCGCTGCACCTCGTCTTTTACATCCTGATTGGCAAACAAAAAAGCGACTTCTAACGTCGCCTCTTCAATCAACACCCGCACTTTCCACGAACGCGGACTCACTCGTTGCCTTCCCAATCGAACAAGTCGGATGGCACATTGAGGCGATTGATCTTTTCCTCGATCTCTTCATCGGTCAAGTGTGCCTCCTCTTCGACTATGCGTTCATAACGTTCCTGAAGCGTTTCGTCGGAAGTCGGCGACACGTATTTTTCTTCTTCGCTCTGGCGTTGTTTTATGGGGTTTACCATTATTTCGACTCCTGTGATTACACTCTCTATTATAACATGAGGTCATCGCGGTGGACAGCACGGAACAGCGTACTGATCGACGTACAGGCGCGCATCGACTCAAAAAATGATGAACATGTGAGCGAAAGTCAGAAAAGGTTGGGAATTTCTAGCGCTTCGCATTGTAAGGCATTGTGGCAAAAGTTCGTTTTTATTGACCCGCCCGCGCGAGATTCAACGCCAGCAAACGCCGCAGCAGTTCCTCGTCGCCGTCGGGGGTACGCAGCTTATCCGCCAGATCATCCCAGCCGTAAGCCGCCAGCACCGCGCGATCCAGCGCATCATGCAGTTGGGCGAGACGCGGCGCGAAAGCGTCAGCGGCATCCGTGCCGTTACGCTTGCCATTGCTGCCTGAGCGATATTTCTCCAGCGCATTGTACAAATTCGTCAGCGTGCGCTTTCTCAGCACATCGTTAGCGAATCGGTCATTAGGGTCAACGACGGGATTGAGCCAGGCGTGACGTTCCTCGTGCAAGGCTTTGGCGGCGGCGGCGATGGCGTTGACTTTGGCGTCGTCTGTTGGTTCTTTGGCGGGAGGATAGGGGAAGGGGAAGGTTTCAAAGCATGATTCGGCATTATATGTGGGATCATTTCCCACACCATGCCAAGAGGCTAGCCGAACAGCCCATAGTTCGTGCGGCAAAGCGTGTAAAACACCGAAGAAGTAATCATCATCGCGCGCAATAGCCAACACCCGGCTGTCAGGTAATTCATCAGAGTTTAGCCAAACAAATAAGCGATGTTTAGCAACTCTGGGTGTGACTATATAACGATTTAGCGTTTGCAGCGCCTTTCGCATACCAGGTCTAGCTTCGCCATGAATCCACCAGCGAGTACGTGTACCTTCACGCCTGTTTTGTGAACGTATTGGCAAAACAAAATTTCGCAAGTGCTCAAAAGGTAATTGATACTTCATGGCTGTTTCTAAAGTTGTATCAACACCAAAGTCAATAATCCAGCGCTGTGCCCCTCTGTCAATAATGTCTTTAGCGTTGTAGAAAGGCTTTAAAACATCGCTGTTGGGCAAGGCATTAGGGTTGATCGCTGACAGCATTGCTTTTGCCTGTTCATCGGAAATATCAAACTCTCCAGTCTTTTGTATACCTACATAACTTAACCCCAAATTTTCGGTCAAAACTTGCGCCTTGGTAGCATCAATGGTGTTTTGCAAGTCGGCATTGATATACATTACAGGTACACCACTAAGGGTATAATCATTTTCATCGCCGTTATCGAATCCGACTATGGAAATACGTACTGCTGCACCATCTAATGCCCAAGGCAGATCAGACCACGCCATAAAGATATTGCCGGTTGTTTTGATTCGCTCCAAGACAGTTCGATTTGCACCTTGCCTGATGGAGTTGGTTGCTAACAAGCCAGCGCGTTTCGCCTTTCCAGTTTCGATATGAGCGCGCGCCTTTTCAAACCAGTAGCACACCAGATCACTCTGTCCGGGAATACTTTCTCCATATATATCACGCAAATCATCCACATATTGATCGCCTAAGCCGCTGAGACCAAGCTCAGGGCGACCAGAACGCATGATCTTATCACCTAAAAATGGCGGATTGCCGACGATGTAATCCACTTCTGCCCATTCCGGTTCGTAGGGCTTGCCCTCGGCGTCGTAGCGCATGATGGCGTCGTCACACAGAATATGGTCGGGTTCGTCCGGCGTATTCTTGTCCTGAATGATGGGGTTGGGCAGCATATTGGCTTCGGGGCGGCTGGTGCGTCGCCAGGGGATCAGGCGTCCCTCGTGCTCATAGCGCCACTGCAAATAGCCAATCCACACGACGATGTGCGCCAGCTTGGCGGCGAAGGGGTCTTTTTCGATGCCGTAGAGTTGGCGCGGCGTCACGATGTCCTCAAAGGGGATGTTCAGCGGCGCGAACAAGCCGCGCACTTCCTGTTCCACATCTTTCATAAGGCGCAGCGTCACATAGAGGAAATTACCGCTGCCGCAGGCCGGGTCAAGCACGCGCGTATTTTTCAGCGTATCGCGCATGTCGTTGTACAGGCGGCGCAGTTCGTTTTCGGCGTCTACTTTTTGGCGCGGTGAGCTTTGAGGGTTTTTGAAGATTTCGAGCAGGGGCTTGGCAGAATCGGTGATAGCTTGCCAACGGCGGCGTAGGGGCACGATCACTACAGGCTCGACCACACGCCGAATGTCGGCTTCGCCTGTGTAGTGCGCGCCCAACTGTGCGCGTTTGCCTTTGTCCAGCGCGCCCTCGAACAGCGTGCCGAAGATCGTCGGGTCGACCTTGCGCCAGTTGGCGGCGCTGGCTTCTTCGAGAATCTTGATCGCATCGCCGCCCAACAGTGTAATGTCCAGCGCTTCGGTGGCGTCGTTTGCGCCGGGCGCGCTGTCGGCAAAAATGCTGCCGTTGAAGAAGGGCACACGGCGCATCATAAAAAAACTTTGTTCGCCGTTCATGGCGCGGAACAATTCACCAAGGTAATGTAGGAACGCCCCTTCAGCTTCGTGAGCATATTCTATAAGGTAGCTCATCGGTGAAAGGTCACGAATCGGCAGTAGTAAGCCAATGTCCTCAGCAAACAGCGCGAAGACGACTTTGGTGAGAAAACGTGCAATCCGCATCGAATCCCACAAGGGTTTACCATTTTCGGCTTTGTAATCGCGCATGAGGTCGGCAAGATGCGCGAATTTGTAGGCAAGTTCCTGGGTGATGCGTTCACGTTCGGCTTGTTCTTCCTGCCGCCGCTTGAGAAACTGTTCAGGGTCATAAAACAGCCAGCGCAGCATATCGAGCGTGGCGTCGTTCAGTAAGTCAGCATTTTTAAAGACGAAAGGCTTGGGGTCGATATTTGTCCAACGGGGATGGATGTGGAACTCGTCAAAATCACAGACCACCAGCAGCGGCGGGTTGCTCAGATCATCGCTGTATTGCAGCAGTTGGCTGTAGGCGGCGCTGAGGTCTTTGTGTTTGCCTTTATACTCCCACGCGAAATTGCCTTTTAACCAGACATCGGCGCGTCCCTGTCCGCCTGATGATTTGGCGACATGGCGTTCAAAGGTAAAGTAGCGCCCTTGCGGGTCTTTTTCCGCAGGGGTAGGATGCCCGACAAGTTGGCACACATCCAGGAAATGCTCCTGTGCTGCCTGCTGTTCGCGCAGCGTACTTTTCGACCATTTTTCGACAAATTCTTTGGGGGTAATGGACACAAACGCCTCCTGCTGACTCCTCTTAAATTATAGAACGTCTATTCGTATGAGTGCAAGCTGTGTTTGACCACATCGCTTACATTACACATCGCATTAAAGTGTCAAAAGGAACGCAAATGGACGCGCTTTTGTGTTATGCTCTCCCATAGAGAAAGGAGTCCCAAATGCCACACACCAAGCTAAAGACCAACGACTATCGACTAAAGACTGAGATTAACAACTTTGTAAATTTCCTGATGCCTTACTGTTTTTTCGGCTTACATTTAACTTGTAGGTTTGAACGAGGTTTGAAACGCAAAAAATGTTGTACCCGCGCTCCCTTTATTATCCATTCACCAAATAAAACGCTACTCTGATAAATGTGTTTTTGCAGGCTAAAATTTGAG
>CALMZT010001352.1 GCA_937870805.1 uncultured Chloroflexota bacterium | reverse complement strand
TACATCCCTTCATTTTTGGCGAAGGTATTGATTTTACTGATGATTTTTTGTGTCGCTTTAAGCATCAGCTTGCAGAGGTATTAGTTTGTTTTTATCTTCAAAGCGTTTCAAATCAGCGACATTGATGGTCAATAAAGATAACGCTCTAACGCCCGCCATCGTCGTACCAGTCCTCACGCCGATCAGAGTAATCGGGCGATACCGCGCCCAAATCCACCGCCATCGATTCCAGGACGACTTTGCGTTCTTCTTTTGTCAGCTCACGTTTGCGCGCCAGTTCCAGCAGATGAGTAATCAGCGCTGTTTGTTCCTGCGGTGGAAGCTGGTCAACCAATTTGACGACTACTTCATAGCTGATGTCGCTCATCGGTGGCACTCCTTACTTTTTCACACATTATAATCCACTTCAAGGCAACAAGCGGCTGCCGCGACGGGGTGTGATCGCAGAGCCGCTTGCCGACACATGCCAGCATAGCACAGATGTTCCTTCATTTGCGTTCCTTTTGACACTTTAATGCGCGGCGTAATAATCCCATAACTGATCTCTTGCGTCCTAGTGTCTGATACTCCTTGTGCCACTCCTGCACAATCGGATGCCTCGAATACATGGGATGCTCATCCGTCAACGTGAAAAGCTGGTGGAAATAATCATAGGCGGCGCTGCGGTTGTCTAACGCCTTCTCCAAACGCGCCAAACCGATCAGTGAATTCAGAATGCAAGGCAAATCAGGGATTCGCCTTGCAAGGGTCAATGTATCGCCGTAGCGCTGGCGTGCCTCCTCATAATGCATTTCCATACACTCCAAATCGCCCAAGGCTTGCAGCGTGTTGGCTTGTCCTAAATGCGAGGGGATGGCTTCATACAGTGTCAGTGCGGCTGTGTAGTACTGGCGTGCGGCTTCGTAACGGGCTTCTTTCGCTTCCAAATCGCCTAAGACTTTTAGCGTGTTGGCTCGCCCTAGACGGTCAAGGATAGCTTCATACAACACCAGTGCCGCCTCATAACGCTGGCGTGCGGCTTCGTAATGTACTCCCATCACTTCCAAATCGCCCAGTGCTCGCAGTGTGTTGGCTTGTCCTAGGCGCTCAGGGATAATCTCATACAGCGTCAGCGCTGCCATATAGTGCTGGCGTGCGGTCTCGTCATGGTTTTCCACGTATTCTAAATCGCCTAAGACTTTCAGCGTGTTGGCTTGTCCTAGGCGGTCAAGGATAGCTTCATACAACACCAGTGCTGCCTTGTAACGTTGGCGTGCGGCTTCGTAATGACTTTCTCGTCGTTCCAAATCGCCCAGTGCTCGCAGTGTGTTGGCGTTTCCCAAACGCCAAGGGATAGCTTCGTATAACACCAAAGCTGCATCGTAGCTCCGACGTGCCGCATCGTAATGTGTTTCCATCACTTCCAAATCGCCTAAAGCTCGCAATGTATCTGCTTGCCCCCCTTTGGAATGGATGACTTCAAACAACGCCAGCGCATCCGAATAGTGCTGGCGTGCCGCATCGTAATGATCTTCCCTATGTTCCAAAAGACCTAAGGCTGTCTGCGTATAGGCCTGACCGAGGCGCTCATGGAGGGCAGCGAACAGCGTCAATGCGGCTGTGTAATTCTGGCGTGCCGCCTCATAATGATCTTCCCTCACTTCCAAATCACCCAATGCCTTTAGCGTGTAGGCTTGCCCAGCACTAGAATTGGCTTTCGCAGCGGCTTCATAGCCCTGAGTCAGCAGAGTACGTCGCGTAGTAAGCGCTTGGTGAAGCTGCATATAATATTCCAACGCATAAGTCATATAAGCAGCCCGTCGGTGCTCATGTTCGCTGCCCCATGCCAGTGCCGCTTGCACGTTCTCAAAGTCCGCCGTGATTTGGGGATGGCGCATCTCGTCGATGTTGGCATCATAATCGGCGTGCAGCCTTTCGTAGTGTTCAAAGTGCCTTTTCAATGCATCTTCGGCTTCGTTCGCGCGCAGCAGTAAAGCGCGAGCATAGGAGCGCAGCAGCATATGTTGCTGGTAGCGTCCTTCCTCAGCTTGCAGCAGCCCGCCGCGCCGCAGTTCGCTTAAGGCACTTTCCGCTGCGTCGAGATCATCCTGCCACACGGCTGCCGCTGCCGCCGCATCGAACGTTCCCTCCACTGCAAACACGCCCAACGCGCGGAAACGGCGCCTGTGTTCGTCGTTCAGCCGTTCGTAGCTCTCCGCCAGCGACAGTTCAAGGTTGAAGTTCTTGTCGCTCGCGTCTAATTGCAAATCTTGAAAGGGGTTATCGCCGTCCCTGCGCTTCTGGATGCGTTCTAAAAGGCGCGGCGCGGTTTGCAGACCCTCTAACTCTAACTGCGTAGCCGCTAAACTCACTGCCAGCGTGTGCCCACCGAGCAGTTTCACCAGTGCCAGCAGCGTTTCACGGTGAGCAATCGCATCCGCGTCTTGCTCCAAACGCGCGGCGATCAATTCTACGCCCTGTTCAGCGCTCAACACGTCGAGTTCGTGGTTGCGCGCGCCCAGCAGCGTCGCCAAACGCAGGCTGCGCGTGGTAATCAGCAGGCGGCAGTTCATACCCGCCGTGCGAAACGTCTCGGCGTGTTTGTGCTCCCACACGTCGTCCAGCACCAGCAGCGCCCGTTTGTCGGCAAGGATTTGCGAAAGACGGCTTTTGCCGCGCTCCTCGTCCGGGTATTCGCCGCGCTCGTCGCCAAACAGCGCGCCGATGTCGCCCAAGCGCGTGGCGATGTCGGGCGTCTTGCCAATCGTCAGCCAGATCAAACCATCGGGGAAGGTGCGGCGCAGGTCACAGTCGTAACACAGGGCGCGCGCCAGGGTGCTTTTGCCCACGCCGCCCATGCCATAGACCGCCGCCAAACGCTGTGCCGACGTGATGACGGTTGGCGTTACAACATCCAGCCGCAGCGTCTTCGAGACCTCACTGAGATCATCGCCGCGCTCGATGTAGCCTTTTGGCAAATCGCCCACGTTGTACAACTTTCCCAGCGGCGCAGAGGTGTCATTCAGAATGCGCAGGAGTTCGACAAGCTGTGTCTCGTAATGCGTCAGGTCGCGGAAGTCCGGCGCGTGTCCCAGGCTGATTTCTTTGGGAATCAGGTTGTAATCGCCATTGCGCAAAATGGGGATGACGGGCAGGCAGATTTTGCGTGCGTATTCCCACTCGGCACGCACGTAATCCGATTCCTCGCCCTTTTCGCCGACGACCACCAGCAGCTTATCGCAAGGCGTGATCGCGTCGCGGATTTCCTGCAAAAACGTCAATCCGCGATTGGGCATCTTCTCACGATCCCACCATACATCAAAGTCTTTTGCCGTCAGGCTGTTGTACAGGCGGCGCGTAAACGACTTGCTGGCGTCGTGATAATCGGCGTCATCGTCGCCGCGTCCATAGGATAAAAAAATGCGCTGTGCCATGGGCGTTTCCTTGTTGACAGTCCATCTATATTAACGTCACTGTCTCTGCGCAACAAATACAACTTCAAGCCCTGGCACACCGATGTTCCATTTTCATGCGTTTTGGGTGGCGATTCGCGGATTCTGCTCGTGCCTGAAACGCACACATGGGCGTTCCACGCACGCCCCATGTTCCACCCAACGTCTCACTGTTTGAACTCAACAGGTCTCACAAGGTGAGGACAATGCCTGTTACTTCATAACTGACGTTACGCAGGTTCAGTGCGAACAAGGGGTTTAAACCCCTTGTTCACAGGTTCACGGTGCGTAACGTCAGTTAATGATTAAAGACGGACATCCGCGTAGGGGCAGACCCATGGGTCTGCCCTGTATCGGGCGCACACGTCGGTGCGCCCCTACGAATCTCGTTCTCCGTACTAATTTGTTAAAAGCATAAACCCCTTGTTCGTACTCATTCTACCCATGCAGCCTATTTCTACAGCCTTTGATTACTCTGGCGTGTAGAAGAACGTCTCGATATTGGCGTTGCCCGGCGTGCGCAGCGGCCAGTCGTTCGCAATGAACTCAGGGATGTTGCGCAGCCGTACATTGAAGATGAATACGTTCGGCACCATGCCGACAAGTCCAATTTGATAGAGGCGTTCTGCCCAGTCGCGGTAGATTTGCTGCGCGATCTGAACCTGTTCCTCTGCCCCGACGGTACGACCCCATGCGTGCAGCGCCTCTAACGCCTGGATGTCCGCTGGGGGTTCTTCACCCTGCGCGCCATCCGACATATACCACAGCGTCCACAGACGACCCCAATCGCTGATACCACTGGCGGTGGCGGGGTTGGTCTTGGGGTTGCCGCTGAAGGGGAAGGCGGACGTAGCCATGTTCCAGAAGCTCATCATGTGCTGGTTCGCATTGCTGCGCTCAAAGAACAGCGAACGTTCGTAGAGGTCAACCTGCGTGCGGATACCGACAGATTGCCAGTTGTTGACGATCAATTCCAGTGCATCTACCGATTGACCGCCCTGCTGTGCTTCGATGATCGCGGTGAAAGGTTGACCGTCGGGACGCAAACGGAAACCGTCAGCGTCGCGTTCGGTCATGCCGATGCCGTCAAGCAAAGCGTTGGCGGCGTCGGGGTCGAACTGCGTGTACGCGAAGGCAGACTCATCACCCGGATAGTAGGGGTGAGATGGCGCGGAGACGGGTTGGCGCGGTTCGCCCAAGCCGAGGAACACGAGTTCGTTGATGGAATTGCGGTCAATGGCAATCGACAGCGCTTCGCGGAAGTCGTGGTTGTTGTACAGTTCACGGATTGCGGGGTCTTCAAACGTCATGTTGAACTGAACGAAGAACGCGCCGCCGAATGACGGTAGATTAACCACGCGATAGCCATTGGCTTCGGCGTTTTCGAGGAAAACCGGGTAATTCGCCGTGTTGATATGGCGGTTCTGCATGTCGATTTCGCCCGCGATGGCTGCCAGATTGAGCGTCTCACGGTCATTGAACAGCGTCATCACAATTTCATCAATGTAAGGAAGCTGGTTGCCTGCTGAATCGACGGCGAAGTAATAGGGGTTGCGTTCCAGGCGGTAGACCTGATCGGCAAGCGACGACGTGGGTATCCATGCCGCCAGCGACGGACGTTCGATATTGCGGTCTGCGCCGTCTCTTTGTTCGCCAGTTCCAGCGCAAAGGCAGTGTTGGGCGCGTCATACGTGAAGACGACGGTCTGTGCGTCTGGCGCTGTCACGACTGCCACATTGCCTGTGCTGCTCACGATCCATGAGGGCGGGTTGGGATTCAGGTCAGTATTCAGCGCGACAGATTCGTACCAGAACATGATGTCCGCGCTGGTAAACGGAACGCCATCCGACCACTTGTGACCTTCGCGCAAAGTCACTGTCCAGACGGTGAAGTCTTCGTTGGATGAGTAGGATTCGGCGTAATCTGGGACAACCTGATCGCCCGCCGCGTTCCAGCGCAGCAGCGCATCGTAAACCACACGGGTATTGTTGTTGTAGTCGGAAGGACCCGTGAAGCCACGACGGATTGTGCCACCATAGGTGCCGATTTCCATCGTGGACATCACCAGCGGATTCGCCGGGAGACGTTCTTCAACCGGCGGAAGTTCACCATTTGCCACGCGCTCTGCCAGCAGGGGGATTCGTTCTACTGCCCGTCCTGAGCGAAGGCGCCGGGCACGCTGAGGGCGAGGATGACACTGATGAGCAAAAGGGTACGTAAAAGGGATTTTCTAAACATGGAACCATCCTTATACAATTTGATTTAGAAATAGGCATTTATCGCGGTGATCTGTACTTCTCGCCGTCTACCACCCCCTTTCATTGGTATGCGCCATCATTGGGCGTTCTGCGCCGAGCGCTTCGGAAATGCGCCAGGCGGTTTCCCATGTATGCCGCGCGAGGTCGCTGCCAATCAGGGGATCGGGCATCCGATTTTCGGGACCCGCAACGCTAACCGCCGCAATCACTTCGCCTCGACTGTTGCGTATGGGCGCAGCGACGCAGCGAATGCTGTCGTTGTTCTCACGCTCATCGATTGCGTAACCGCGCTGCCGTATCGCCTCAAACTCGGTAAACAGCGCGTCAATTTGAGTGAGCGTATAGCGGGTGCGCGCTTCAAGCGGGTGAGTCATTACCCACGCGCGCATGTCTTCTTCTGGCTTATAGGCGGCGATGACTTTGCCGAGCGCGGTACAGTGCATCGGCAGCGTCATCCCGATGCTTGCCATCAGGACGCCAACCGCCTGTGGAGCTTCGTTTTTATCGAGATAGACGACGCGCATGTCGTTGGAGAGGACGGCAAGGTAGGTTGTCTCATGGGTTACATCGCGCAGCTTGAGCAGTTCCGCATGTGCCAGCCTACGTAGGTCAAGGTTGCGCTCAACTGCTGTACCGAGACTAATCATTTTCAAGCCAAGCCAATAGCCATCGTCGGTCCTGGCGATGTAATCCTGTTCAAGCAAGTTGGAGAGAATGCGAAAGGTCGTGGATTTCGGGGTTTCGCTGCGCTGGGCGATTTCTTCGAGGCTGAGGGCGTGCCCTATTTCAAGCAGCACATCAAGAATACGCAGCGCCCGCTGCAAGACTTGTATGGAATAATGATTATTATTGTCAGAAGTCATTTTTAGTGCTTAAAATAATTTAGTTTCATTACGTGAAACCTCAGTTTCACTCTTTATAAGAGTAGTGAGATTTGAAATATTTGTCAAATGGCTGTTGAGCACTCCCTTTAACCTCACCCCCTTGATCCCAAACAGGCGGCATCGGGCATCAGCTTGATTGTGGTGGAACGTGGGATGGAGGGTTACGAGCGCGGGCGTAACCTATAGAAAATTGGGCGGCACGCTCAGGACAACGCCGAACTATTTTTTAGCAATGTGCGAGTCCCCGTCAGCAACCGGCTAGGCGAAGAGGGCACAGGTTTCTACTACATGATGGAAAACCTGCCGCGAGAACGGCTGGTTATCGCCTAAGCTCGACTTTGCACATCTCAACAATCATATTTTCAGAGACTTTTTGATGAGTTCAAACCACAGCGATGATTTTTCAAATATCTTGAGATCATGCCAATATTCGAAAAGTCTGACAGGTTTTGAT
>CALMZT010001351.1 GCA_937870805.1 uncultured Chloroflexota bacterium | reverse complement strand
ACTGAAGTTCGACGCAATGCCTAGTGAGACACGTACCGCGCCCGATGCCCTGCCGTCCATGACCAATAGGAACTCCTCGAAGGTCATGCGTTCTTCATTCTCGAAACATTGTTTCATGTCGGCTGCCGTCAGGTTGTTGGCAACCTCGCCCGCGCCGGGGTTACAGAAGCAGCCTGTGCGCAGCGAGATATTGACTTGATTCGCATCTTCTTCTACGCGGCGAAAATCAAACAATGTGCCGTTGGTGTCGAAAAAGTTGACCGTTACCGTCCCACCACGCATCTCCGTCGTAGTCGGTCCGTAAAGACGGATGAGAGACGAGCCGTTGCTGTGATGCAAAGCGACAAGCTGCTTGATGAGCCAGCCTGCGAGACACATCACACGCTCATGAATTGAGTCAATGCCAACAGCTTGGATGTGCTTTAGTCCAATTTCTACCGCTGGAATATTGAGATAGTTAATCGTGCCGTCTTCAAAGCCTTCCTGTCCTTCGCGCAGATAATGTCCATCCCCCTGTACCGAAGCGATGGTAATGGTGCCGCCTGCAAACCAGGGGCGGCGCAGCTTGGCGAGTGCCGTTTTGCGGGCGATGAGGCAGCCGATGCCTGTGGGATAGCCGAAGATTTTGTAGAATGACAAATCGACAAAATCTGGTTTCCAGCGGCTCAAATCGACGTAGTTCGTGGCGGCATAGGCGGCGAAATCGACCAGCACATCCCAGCCTTCTGCCTGCGCCCGTTCAATCCATTCCAGCGGATGCTGCACGCCGGAGAAATTAGATTGTGCTGGATAGGCAAACAGGTTGTGGCGACCCAGCTGCGCGTGGTCAAGCAGACGCCACAAGACGCTTTCGTCGGCGCGCAAATCCGGCGGCAGTACAGGCACATAGTCCACCGCTGCGCCCTTCGCACGCGCGAACTCGCGGATGCCGTTCACTGAGTTGTGATTATCGAAGGTCAGCACGTAATGGTCGCCCGCTTCAAATGGATAAGATTCACCGACCAGTTTCAGCGCGCCGCTGGCGTTTTGCGTGAAGATGCAGACGTATTCATCAGGCGAAGCGTTGAAGTATTCGAGCACATACTGGCGTGCCTGCTCATCGAGTTTGGTCGCTGCCATCGACGTGGGGTTGCTGGAATGCGGGTTGCCGAACACGCCGCGCCGCAGCATGTTCATGTGTTCGGTGATCTGGTGATCGGCGTACAGGTTACCGCCTGTGTAATCAAGGTAGATGTGCCCCTGTTCATCTAAGCGGCTGTATTCTTCTGCGCGCAGTTGGTCTATGTGAAGGGTGTTGAGATAAGATGGGTATTCACGTACAAAATCGTCGTAAGACTGTTCTAGTTCAGTATGAAGAGTGAACATTTTTGAAGCCTTCCTGGTGCATCTTTTGTAGCTTCATTATACGCGAGAATGCCGAGAAGGTAGTTAAGCTAGGCGCGCGTCGATGAACTGCGGGTAGCCGCGTAAGAAATCTTCAATGCTCATGGCTTTTTTGCCTTCAAGCTGCACCTGCGTAGGAAGAAACAAGCCATCACCTGTGATGACGGCGATTTGTCCCTGATGTTTCACCACTTGTCCGACTTCGCCCGATGCGCTAATAGATTGTGGTGGCTGCGCCTTCAAAATTTTCAGCAGCTTGCCATCCCAAGAAGTAAACGTGCCGGGCCACGGCGTAAAGGCGCGCACCAAACGTTCAATGTCTATGGCGCTTTTTGTCCAGTCGATGTGTCCTTCTTCCTTTTCGATTTGCGGGGCATAGGTAACGCCTTCTTCGGGCTGTGGCTGTGGTTGCAGTTCGCCGCTGAGGTAGTGAGGCATGGTTTCGATCAGCAGTTCTCCGCCAATCACCGAAAGTTTGTCGTGCAGCGATTGTCCGGTTTCGTCGGGCGCAAGGGTAATCGCCCGCTGCGAGAGCATAGGACCTGTGTCGAGTCCAGCGTCCATTTTCATTATCGTGATGCCACTCTGAGTGTCACCCGCACGGATTGCAGCTTGTAACGGCGCTGCGCCCCGCCAACGCGGTAGCAGCGAGGCATGAACGTTGATTGAGCCGTAAGGGGGAATATCGAGCACCGCTTGCGGCAAAATCTGTCCAAAGGCGGCAACGATGTACACGTCAGGCTGCCACTGCTGGAGTTCGGCAATCGCTTCCTTGCGCCGCAGCTTTTCCGGCTGGAACACCGGAATTCCCGCCGACTGAGCTACTTTTTTGATAGGGGATTCATGTAGTTGATTGCCGCGCCCCGCCGGACGATCTGGCTGCGTGACAACGCCGATGACATCGTGACGTTGAATTAGCGCTTGCAGTACAGGTGTGGCGAATTCCGGCGTGCCCATAAAGACGATCTTTGCCATGTGTGCCTCTGCGTTGAACCTGGACGAAGAGAGCTATCAGCATAGCAAGAATCTGTACTCTGATGCCAGCCTAAATGATGGTTGGCGTTTGTTTTTCCGACGGGGACGTGTCTCCATACGCGATTTCGTGACAGCGCTTCCATGACACAAAAACCAACGGTCACGGAGCTAACGGTGATGACCAACATTTTCAGCGCTGAGTCACGCATTGGAGTTTGTTTTCTCTATATTTCGTGTATGAGGTTGAGCTACTTCGTTTTAGAAGCGCGAGACAAGCAGGAGCACGAGCAGCGCAATCCCTGCGCCAATCACCAGCCAACCGCCAATTTCGGTCCACTTGTCCCACTGCTGTGTACGCTGTGGCTGTGAACCCAGCAGCCATTCAGAATGAGCATGTACTGCCCATACTGATTCTCTGAAAAACACTTGCCACATTCCAAAACCAACGGACACGAGGGCGATAACGATAACGGCGAGATCGGTACGCATAACACTACATCCTTGTTCTACACTTCATTTTACCGAGCAAATTTTGCCGCGACTGACTACGACTAGATGAGCTTGTTTCCACTTCCGTCTGAATCCGCTTTGGAATGTCTGACTGAAACGTTGGAATGATCGCGGTGTTTTCTAACATGCTTCTTACACGCTGACTCTTAAGATATTACCCCAAGTTATTTGAAAAGAAGCATTAAGAATCTGAATTTTGTATAAATTCTTTTACTGTAGAGCTTAAGGCTTGACACTTTCAAAGCCAGCGCCGCACGCGGGTTTTATATTGCAAATACTCGTCTCCGAACTTGCGCGCCAGATAGCGTTCCTCGCGCAGAATGACCCCATTGTGCATGACCACAAGTACGG
>CALMZT010001350.1 GCA_937870805.1 uncultured Chloroflexota bacterium | reverse complement strand
CGCCTTTGCCTTTGAGATCGGACAGCAGTGTGCGTAACTCGTGTTTCAACGTTTCCACCTGCGTCGCAAACTGCGCGTAGAACGCCAGTTGATCGACACCCCACGCCGCTTCTTCGGCTAGCAGAGCATTGACGCTGTTCCGGCGGGCAAATGTGCCCGTGTGCGCTGCAAAGATGCGCAGCGAACCGCCGTGAATCGCCACGCGCTCAACATCGTAGATCATCAGTCCATGCCGCGTGAATAATCTATCGAGGGCTGTCAGTGAATAGTAAAAGACATGTTCGTGATAAATCGTGTCGAACTCGACGTGATCAATTAGATCTTTGACATAAGGTGCTTCGACGACGACAACCCCGCCCGGCTTTAACATCAAGCGAAAACTCTCGACAAAATCATTCACATCCGGCACATGTGCCAGCACATTATGCGCGTGAATCACGTCGGCTTGTTCGCCTGCCGCGCTCAACTGCTGCGCCAGTTCGACGCCGAAGAACTCGGAGATTGTGCGGATGCCGTGCTGTTCCTGCGCGACTTTGGCGATGTTCAGCGCGGGTTCGATACCCAACACGGATACACCTGCACGCTGGTAAAATTGCAAAAGATAGCCGTCATTGCTGGCAACTTCGATCACATGGCTGTTTGCGGTTAAGTTATGTTCACGTATCAAGCGTTCGACAAGCGTCTGCGAATGCTTGAGCATCGTATCCGAGAACGAAGAAAAGTAGACGTAATCACGGAACAAAACTTCCGGCGACACGGTTTCAGTGAGCTGCACCAACGTACACTCAGGACAGTATGCCACTTCCAGCGGGTACAGTTGCTCAGCCTGTGTGAGCTGCTCCGCCGTCAGCAGTGAATTTGCCAACGGTGTTTTGCCGAGCGACAAAATCAGCGGCAAATTGGGGTAGCCACAGGAACGGCAGGCAAGGCTTGTATTGGTCATTCAGACTCCACCATTTCAAAAAACCTTTGATACCACGCAATCGTGCGCTCCAAGCCTTCGTCCAGCGTGAAAGCTGGCTCCCATTGGAACAGCGCGCGCGCTTTGGCAGCGCTCAGATACTGCGCACGGATTTCGTGATTGGCTTGGTTCAAAATCTCTGGCTGCAAATCAGAGTTCATCAGCTTCAGAATACGCTCGACCAGTTCCAGCACTGTAACCTGCGATTCGTTTGAGAAGTTGAAGGCTTGCCCCATCAGTTCGGGACGCTCTGCTAATTTCTCCGCCAGCAGCATATAGGCTTCAGCGCCATCTTCCACGTAAAAATAATCACGAATATATTTGCCATCCGAGCGAATGATCGGGCGCTGTCCGCGAATGATCGAGCGTATCGTGCCGGGCACGATACGATTCCAGTTCAGATCGCCGCCGCCATAGAAGTTGCCGCAGCGTGTGATGACGACAGGCAGGTCATAGGTGGTCGCATAGGACTGTGCGATCAGATCAGCACACGACTTGCTCACATCGTAAGGATGACGTCCTTGCATCGGCGCGTCTTCGGTATACGGCAGCACCTCTTGATCGCCATACGCTTTATCCGATGAGGCAACGACAATTTGTTTCACTGTTGGGCTGCGACGGCACGCTTCGAGTAGTGCCCATGTGCCGCCAATATTGGTTTCAAACGTCGAAACGGGATTGCGATTCGCAACGCTGACAATCGTTTGCGCCGCCAGATGCATCACTGTGTTGATCTCGTATTCACCGCACACCCGTTCTAGCAGCGCTTGATCGCCCACATCGCCGCGCACAACCTTCACCTTCTCAATCAGATTTTCGCGCAGCAATTCACTCTGCGGAATCCAATCGCGCACGAGGCACACAACATCTGCGCCCACATCCACCAGGCGTCGTACCAGCCAACTACCGACTAGCCCGGTTGCGCCCGTGACAAGGGTAGGGCGGTCTGTCCAAAAAGAATTCATTTAAACTCCAGCGGGGGAATATACATCATGCGATTATGCAGTTTGACGATTAAAGACGGAGTTCGCTGTGCGCGCCGCCTCTGGCTAAAGCCGAGAGGCTGAGTTGAAAAGGCGGTAAGCGCACTAAAGGCGCTGGGTTGGATACCATGTTGCCGCCATTGGGCGCAGCCGCTTCGCTTACGTCGGTGCGCCCCTACGATGCCCGATACTCCGTATTCATTAGTTAAAGAGCATCATTGCTGTTCTGTATCAGCAATGAGGTAGTTGTTTATTCCCATACTCTCCAGGGTGCGCCACGCTGCCATAAGTCTTGCAGCAGTTGCAAATCGCGCACATTGTCCATGCACTGCCAAAAAGCCTCATGGCGGTAGGCGGCTAACTGCCCATCCTGCGCGAGCTTTTCCATCACATCGGTTTCAAAAACAGTATGATCACCCTCGATATAATCTAACACCTGTGGCTCTAACACCATGAAACCGCCATTAATCCAGCCTTCACCGATCTGCGGTTTCTCGGTGAACTGCGATACCATGTCACCATCAAACAGCATCCCGCCGAAACGAGAGGGGGGACGGACAGCCGTGACCGTTGCCAGCTTGCCATGTGCGCGATGAAACGCCAGCAGCGCCTGAATGTCAACATTGCCCACGCCATCGCCATAGGTCATCATAAAGGTTTCGCCGCACAGGATATGCTCCAGCCGCTTTAGTCGTCCACCCGTCATCGTCTTCAGCCCCGTGTGAATCAGATGGACAATCCATTCGTCACGCTGACGGTCATGAATTTGTGTTTCGCCTGTGCCTAAATTTACGGTGATGTCACTGTTGAGTGTGTAGTAATCCAGGAAATAGTGGCTAATCATCTCGCCTTTATAGCCTAGTGCCAAAGCGAACTCTTTGAAGCCACAGTGGGCGTAATGTTTCATGATATGCCACAGTATCGGATGCTCACCGATTTCGACCATTGGCTTTGGCTTGACGGTAGTTTCTTCTGTCAAGCGCGTGCCCATGCCGCCCGCGAGAATAACGACTTTCAACGTGCGTCCTCATCTCTTAAAATTGCGCGTTTATTATCTCAGAGTCTAATTAGATTTCAAGCGATGAAAGCCACGCATTGAAAATCATAGCTGCTTTCTGTACAATGCTGCGCGATTTGTGCCATAAGAAAAAGCGATTGTCTTTTGAGCCTGACGGGAAGTCATACACCAGAAATCATTGTTATTGAGCCGACCCACGGTTGGGTCGGTTTGCGCTTAAATGCAGTCTGGGCGTACCGCGAACTTCTGTATTTTCTGACGTGGCGACATGTCAAAGTGCGCTACAAACAAACTGTCCTTGGGGCAGCATGGGCGATTATCCAGCCGTTATTCGCTATGGTGATCTTTACGCTGTTCTTTGGCAGGCTGGTGTCCATCCCTTCTGATAGCGTTCCTTATCCAATTTTCGTCTATACCGCGCTTGTCCCCTGGACATTCTTCGCGCAAACCCTGACACAATCAACAGAGAGTTTGGTGAGTAATGCCAATCTCATCACCAAAATCTACTTTCCGCGCCTGATTATCCCGTTGTCCATCGTCGGCGCAAACCTCATCGACTTTGGGTTGGCGTTCGCGGTGCTGATTGTTATGGCATTCGTCTATCGCATTGTGCCGTCGTTCAACGTCATCTTCCTGCCGTTGTTCATCCTGCTCAACATCGTCACGGCATTGGGTGTGGGCTTATGGCTGACTGCGCTCAATGTACAGTTCCGCGATGTGCGCCATATCGTGCCGTTTCTCACACAGTTGTGGTTATTCGCTACGCCAGTCATCTATCCGAGCAGCAGTATCCCTGAACCCTGGCAAATTTTATACGGCATTAATCCAATGGTCGGCGTCATTGAAGGCTTTCGTTGGGCAATTCTCGGTACACCGAACCCATCAGGGGCAACAATTCTGCTGTCAACGGTGATTTCGCTAGTGCTGCTAGTGACGGGCGCGTTTTATTTTCGGCGTATGGAAAAATCGTTTGCCGATGTGGTGTAAAATGACCTCTAAGGATATAGAGGAGGCGTTATGGTCAACGTAGCGCAGCAGCGTATGACAGTTGAGGCATTCGATAAGTTTGTTCTGCTACCTGAAAACGCAGACCGCAACTTTGAATACGTCGGTGGGGAGATTTTTGAAGTGGTTTCTAATCCGCGTTCATCAGTAGTGGGAATGCGTGCTGGAACTTGGGTTGGTATCTATCTGATGAGACATGACATCGGTTATTTGTCGGGCGCTGATGGAGGCTATATGGTCTCTGGTGAACGCTATATCCCCGATGTGGGGTTCATCAGCTACGCCAAACAACCAAAATTGCTTTCTGTCGAAGGCTATAATCCTATGCCTCATGATTTAGCTGTCGAAGTCCTGTCGCCATCTAATGATGATGAAAAGATGCGCGTTAAGATCGCTAATTATCAAGCAGCGGGCACGCTGGTATGGGTGATTGACCCCATCGCGCAGCTTATAGAAGTGTATCGATTGGGACGACCTGTGCTTATTTTGAACACAGAGGGCGAATTAGATGGTGAAGATGTACTGCCC
>CALMZT010001349.1 GCA_937870805.1 uncultured Chloroflexota bacterium | reverse complement strand
CACCCACGTGTGCGCCCGATACAGGGCAGACACATTGGTCTGCCCCTACCATCCCGTTCTCCGTAATATTTACTTAAAGAGCATACGCCTTGTTCACAGGTTCAGGTGCGTAACGTCAGTTAGTCTGTCAAAAGCACGACCAACACAGCAACACGTCGCAGGTAAAAGCTCACTATCCGCATCCATACCCCAAAACATCTGGCTCTAATTGCTGAAGCTGCGCCAGGCGGGTACGAAGCCGTGCCACGCGCTAGGATTTCGCGGACGATGCAATATAGGGCGCATGGACAGACTTTGAATTGGACTGTGTATCGAAAACCAGTTTTCACTCGACAAGTTCATGGTGATCTCGTCGTTACCCAACCTCACACCGTTAATTTGGCTCTGCGTATCCACATAAATATCGCGCGCTTCCACCAACTGCGCTTCGCTGTTACGCTCTGCCATCAGCACGCGATTCATCACTTCCTGCACGTTGCCAGGGAAGATCAAATCCTTCACGTCGGCGCGCAGAATGGTCACGCCATAGCCCGCAGCCGCTTCTTTCACGTCGGCGAGAATATCTTCGCTGAGGCGATTGCGATTCGTGAGAATTTCCTCCAGCGTCATCGACGCCAGCGAACGACGCGCGGCAAGCTGCACATCGCTGTAGAGACGGTCTGCGTAGTTTTCGACTTGATGGATCGCGGCGCGCGGGTCGGTGACGCGGAACTGCACGATGATCGACACGCGAATAGCAACCTTATCCGCCGTGAGAATTTCCTGTCCCTTGATCGTCAAATCGCGCTCACGAACATCAACCATCACGATTTCGATCTTTTTCCGACGCTGCCCCAGGAAGTTATACTCTTTCGGGATGACGTAGCGCCCGGCGTCGAGCACCTTCGTCAGCACCCCATCTTCATAGCGCAGCCCACGATGCGTATCTTTGATAATCAGCGTTACTTCTTTGACCATACACAATCCCCTTTACAATAAGCCGTTGGTGCTGAGCAGATACAGTTTTTCCCACCCACAACCTATACATCCAAGCTGACCACTCACCACTAAAAGCTAACGACTAACGACTAACGACTAACGACTAAAATCAAAAGCCCCGAAGACAAGCTGATAGGAAGGATGGCATCCTCAGATTTGGAAAGTCTGAGATATCTTGTCAGGATATCAGTCCGGTTTGTGAAACCACTTCATAGCCTGCTGGGGCTAATGATAAGGATACGAGGATTTTGTGAGGATGTCAACCCCTTGTGACCTCTTAAGGACTTTAGAGAATTTCAAAAACACCAATATTTGCTTTTAGGAGGGTTGTCAATCTCTTCTAGATATAACAAGTTGGCTCCCTCGCTAACTGATATAGGGGATTTTCAATAGGCACATAACGCCAAAGGGGCATGAAACCATGCCAGTCAACAACATCGCTAGGGACAGGAAAAACAGCTAAGTTGATCTCATATACGCGCCGATTGGGGGACAATGCAATTGAAGGCAATATGGCAGACAGCGAGGAAGAGAAGCTTAAGCCGTTATAGTAATAAAAATTCGCCATTCCATAACATCGAGGTTGAAAATAACCCGGCGAACCAAAAAAGCTCATAAAATCGCCGATACTCACATCAACATCGCAGTCATAGAACAAAAAAGATACTCTTTGCACTTGCAAATTCTCTGTTTGATTTATACGAACTTCACATTTGTCCGCACCCACAATATATAAATCAATACCTTCGCCAATTAAGCGGCGAAACGGTCAAGACGGCGAACG
>CALMZT010001348.1 GCA_937870805.1 uncultured Chloroflexota bacterium | reverse complement strand
TGACTTTGAACAGATTGAGTTGACAGCCTCCGATTTGATCTGGGCAACAGAACAACTGCTTCGCTTCCATCTGAGCCATAATGTGAGTTCATTTGACTGTCTGATTGCATCCACCAGCTTCCGTTTAGGACTACCGCTGTACACGATCAATTTGAAGCACTTCACGCCGCTGCTTGGCACATTGGCGCAAAAACCTTATTGATCCGCCCCTACAGAATTTGACCCGCTTCTGCTATCCTTGACTGATAACTGACAACTGATGACTCTTTCACTTGGCGGTTCAAATGACACTTGCAGGCAAAACGGTACTCGTCACAGGGGCGACGGGCTTTCTCGGCGGCGTGCTGACGTTACGGATGGCGCAGGAAGGCGCGAACGTGCGCGCACTGGCACGAACACCAGAAAAAGGTGCGTTTTTGCGTGACAATGACAATATCACGCTGGTGCAAGGCGACATTACCGACGCGGCGCGGATGCGTGAGGTGATTCAGGGTTGCGACGGGGTGTTTCATGGGGCGGTGTCCTATGGCAACCTTGAACAGCAGCGGCGCGTCAACGTCGAAGGCACGCGCAACGTCGTGCAGGCGTCAGAGGCGGCGAAGGTATCACGCCTTGTTCATGTCAGCACGTTAGCGGTGTACGGTTATGATGTGCGGGGCGAAGTCGGCGAAGATCATCCTTTCGCCGTTAATCACAACGACCCGTATGTCGTCACCAAAGGCGAAGAAGAAGTTGTCGTGCGCGTGGCGAAAGTGCCGTACAGCATCGTGCGCCCCGGCGGCATCTACGGCGCGCGTTCCGGCTTATGGACACGCACGGCGTTCCTGACGGCGCGGCGCAATCCGACGCTGTGGATTGGCGATGGCAGCGGCACACCGCCGTTGATCTACGTCGATGATGCGGTGGATTTGCTGGTGGCGGTGGCGACGCATCCGGCGGCGGCGGGCGAAGCGTTCAACTGTGCCAATGACCCTTCCGCAACCTGGCGTGAGTTTCTCGCTGAGTATGCAAAGTTAGTTGGACATTCCAATTATTTGGGGATTCCGACGCCGATCATCTTTGGGCTGGCGGGTGTGGCGGCGCTGTTTGACAATCCGGATCGAGCATCGAGAGATATTCCGAAGCTGGCACGCTGGCTCACACGCCGCGTCCGCTACCCGATGACCAAAGCGCGCGACCTGCTCGGCTGGCAGCCGAAAACCGATTTGGCGACAGGCGTGAAATTGTGTGAGGGGTGGCTGCGGGAGAGAGGATTGCTGTAGGAGTTAATTTTGACTGCCGTGCAGTCGATAGGCTTCGTCGAGTTCAGCTTGATAAGCGGCTTCCTGAGCTTCGATTTCGGCTTCGTGCTGCTCATAATACAGCAGCGCGGCTAATACTTCTGCCTCTGACAACGTGAATTGGTAGGCGAGTTCGGTCACATCCCATGCTTGACTTCGTGCGCTGTGAGCAATCAACGCAACGGGGATACGCCGCTGTCGAATATGGGGACGCGCGCCGAAAATACGGGTTTCAATATATTTACTCAAATCAATGGTTGGGGATTTAGGTAATGACATCGGTGTCACCTCTGCCGCTTATTATACAATGAGAATATGCGTACCTGACGACCAAAGCGCGCAACCTTCTCGGCTGGCAGCCGAAAACGGACTTAGTGACAGGCGTGAAACTGTGCGAAGCGTGGCTACGAGAGAAGGCGCTGCTGCGTTAATCAGCCTTTCTTGCTGCGCAGCATCTCGCGTATCGCACGCACACTTTGATC
>CALMZT010001347.1 GCA_937870805.1 uncultured Chloroflexota bacterium | reverse complement strand
TTCTGGGGCATGGGCTTGGTCATCAATGGCTTGACAGTGTTATTCAGCCCACTTGTCGGTGATGAAGCGGAAGCGCGCGCTGTCGAAAGCGAACTGGAACGCGAACGCCGCCGTATCAGCGATTCGTCGCTGTCGGGCAAGCGCAAGAACGAGGACGAACTTAAGCTGAAGAACGATGATCTGGCAGTACCTACGCCGCCTTCTGCGCCGCGCGTGCGGCTGACGGAAGAGGGCGAACTGACAGACAGCTTTGCGCAGGAATTGGACGAACAGGAACGACGGCGAAGTGGGCAGTAGCTCATGTGGAGATTGGTTCGGCGCTTCGTGTCGGTGTCGCTGCTGGTGATGGGCAGTGCGGCACTCTTGCCTGGCGCACGGATGCCCTCGCCGGAGGTTGTGTTCCTTTCTACACGCAATCACGACAATAACGAGATTCACACGCAGGATATCGCACATAGAAGGGTGATGCAGTTGCCGCATGGTACATCGTTCATCGCGGAGTCGTCCGCTGGTGAGCGTTTGGCGTTTCGCTGGCTGCTGGGCAACAGCGCGTTTGACAGCTTTGCCGTGTGGCGTCCTTAAATCACGACTGCCGATGTGGAAACTAGTCCTCGTGCCCACGTTCGCGCTGATCTTACTGTGCAGCAGCGCCATCACTGTAGCAAAGTTTATTGGCAGCAGCAGCCCCTCGCTAGAGATCGCCTACATTGCCTATAACGGTTTTATCAGCCGTTTGCATATCATCGACGTGGAGCATAGGCTCAGCTATCGCGTGAGCGCAGCACCCGTGACAAATGCCGACTTCGCATGGTCGCCGGATGGCAATCAACTCGCTTTTATCTCATATATTGGCGATAGCACGGAGGTTTTCGTGGCAGCGAGTGATGGAAGCTGGCTGCGACAGCTTACAGTTGGTGTGCAGCAGGAATATTATCTGGCGTGGTCACCGGACAATCAGCACATCGTTTTCAGCCGCCAACAAACAGATGACATCACGTTCCCTGAGCTGTTCATCATGAATGTCGATAACAGAGACGAACGATTGTTAACCCACGATCAGGAGGTAGAGGCGCGTCCGGTCTGGTCGCCGGATGGCACACAGATTGCATATATTCTCTACGTTGACTCCTTGAACGTTATCAGAATTGTGGATGCTCAGAGTGGCACCTTACTTGGAGGTGTAAACGAAGTCGCTGGGAATTTCGACCACCTTTCGTGGTCGCCCGATGGTACGCGGCTGGCATTTACGGTGTACAACGGACCCGGTGTGATTTACGTCATGGAGATCAGCACGAAACAAATTTTCGCCTTGACCGTTCCTACGCAAAGTAATTATTTACCTGCGTGGTCACCTGATGGTAGGCAAATCGTCTTCATCTCTGAACGTGACCTGAATGCCGAAATTTATGTCATGGATGCCAATGGCGAAAACCAGCGACGGCTTACTTATACGCCAAATGCGATTGAAGGTTTTCCCTCATGGTCCCCGGATGGCACGCAAATTGCCTTTACTGCAACTGACAGCAGTGGTGGCGATATTTATGTGATAAATACCGACGGCGGCAACCTCCATCGTATCACGTCTGATCCTGCCTTAAATGAATGGCTGCCGCGCTGGCGTCCTTAAGGCAAGCTCACAGTTTTCAGTTGACGGTTTTCCCTTAGCTTCGAGCTTGGAATCGGCGCATTTCTCATAACATCTCACTTGAAGATGCATTTATGGCAGCACCCATTCAGGTTCACCCATTTCGGCAATACAACTTGTATCGGGCGCTTGCTGCGGGTCGTCAAGGAACGACAACATCACGCTTAAGCCGCAGTCGCCGGAGCGCAAGACGCCGTGCCCTGTGCCGGGGAAGACATAATAGTAGGCGTTGCTCAGGGCTTCCGCCGTCTGTTGTGCCCAATTCGGCGGTGTGATGGGGTCGAACGCGCCGTTGACGACCAGCGTCGGGATGTCACTGACTACAGGCTCGTTTTCAACAGGATCAGGTGGGTTGATTGTCCATGCACCGCATACCTGCTGAACAAACGGCAGATACGTCAGGGAGCGAATCGGCTCTGGCAGCGCTTCAAGATTCGCATAGGCGACATCCCAATCGGTGAATGTGGCTTCCTCGCTGCATGAGATAGAGTAGTATAAACCCTCGCTGACGGAAAAAGAGGTATCGACAAAATTCTGCGCAGCAATCATCAGTAGTTCTTCGCCGCCGAAAGCCGCGTCATCAATCAAATAAGGGATGTAGGGGATGTCATCGCGGCGGTACATTAAGCCAAAGACCGTTTCCACCACCATCTCACCACTGACATACACGCTGAATTCCTGATTGCTGATAGGATGTGTCATCGTTACCAAGTAAGGTTCGGCGTTCAACTCAGCGACCAAATCGTAAAAATCAGCTTGCAGATTAGGATAAGCGCTGCTGCACGCCTCGTCGCCGGCGCAGGCATCAAACACGTGGGCAAAAGCGGCGGCGGTGTTCGTGCCGTATTCCATGAACAAATCGACCTGTGGGGCATAAACGGAGTCGAGGATAACGCTGCGAATGCCTGCGGGATGGTCACGCATGAGGGTCAGCGCCAGCCGCACCCCGTAAGAGACGCCAAAGACGTTCCATTCATCGTAGCCCAACGCACGGCGCAAATCGGCTACATCAGCAGCGTTTTCGGCGCTGTTGTAGGCAGCGACATTGACGCCAGAAGCAAGCAAATCGGTCTGACAATCCAGCAGTGCGGCAGCCTGGGCATCGGCAAGTTCCTGGTTGGTCAATCCAGCAGTTGCCCACTGGTAATAGTGTTCGAATAAGGCAGGGCAATCAAGCGAAGGATTCGAATGCTGTGCGCCACGCTGATCGAAAATGATGTAATCGCGATCATTCAAAAACTGGCGATAGCGTGGGTTAAAAGACACAAATTGATATTCTAAGGCACTGCCACCGGGTCCACCGATCAGATACACAATTGGGTCGGGTCTGGGGTTCGCATTGATGGAACGATAAATCGCAACGCCTAAGGCAATGGTCGGGCTGTCAGGGTCGCTGCGGTCTTCAGGCACAATCAACTGCCCACATTCGGGTTCGTAGCCTTCCGGGACTGCAAAATCACACGCCGTCGCCTCGAAGCGTGGCACGACATTTTGATCGTGCGTATCCTGCATATAACGAACAAGCAAAAAAGTACAAAGAAGCAATACAACGATTCGGGGCAGCATCGCTAAAGCCTTTTTGCCACAGTGTACCATGCTGAGCAGCAAAAAGGGAACAGATTAAGAGTCTGTTCCCTTGTAAAAGCCGAGAGAACAAGGGGATTAATCCCCTTGTTCAGGATAGATTAGTGCGATTTAGTTCCCGCGCAATTCCTCGAAATTACTGGCGTCCCACGTGTAGGTTACGTCGAGGGGATTGTCACTTTCCTCAATTTCGATCTCATAGTCGTAATAGTCGCACTCGTCGAGATCGTCATCGTACAGCGTGTTAAAGACCATGAGATACACGAAGTCATAGCCTTCGGTGCTGAACGAACCATCATCACCCAGAGCAATTACGTCTGCGTCGTTGCCGTTGATGCCGATGACCCACATTTCCAGTTCGCCATCGGTGCTGTCATCACGGAAGTTAGCACGATAGACCCCTTCACGCAGATCAATCTGGAAGTAATTGGCTGCCAGTTCCTGGATACCATTGCCTGTATACGTCCAGCGCCCGGTGTCGTCAATGACATTCTCCAGCCAGACGGTTGCGTTAAAGTCGTCTGCTAACTCGTATACTCGCAAAAGATTTTGGACGTTGTAACGTGCCAGTGCAGTTGGAATATTACTGCCACGATCTTCCAGCGTCTGTGCAAGCGCATCAAAGCCATCAAGGTCACTAGCATTGCGCCAAAGTTCCTGCACGACCTCATCACCGAAGGAATCCGCCAGCGATTGAATGAACAGCCACTGCCCATAGACAAAAGTGTCTTCCTTATAGCCGAAGCAGGTTTCAGGGAACTGGAAGTTGCCCGCGACGTAGGGGGTAGCATCTTCGTCGTCGCCAGCCACTTTGGTTTCCATCCAGGTTGAGGTCGCTTCGTAGAGCCATTTTTCGTCGTTGACATCATAGCCGAACTGTACCGCATGGTGGAACTCATGGGCGGCGGTGGTGAACAACTGACCAATCGTGTCGCGGTTGCCCGATACTTCTTCCATATCGTTTTCTACGACAAAGAAGCTCCGCGCGGCGTTTTCTTCAACTTCGTCCGTGTTGGGATTATCGCCTGTAGGTAGCTCAGGCGCGCAGTAGCCGAACAAACCATCTTGCAGCAGCGTTTGTACATAAACGTCGTAGCGGGCGTCACCGCCATTGCTGCCATCAGGAGGCGGCGCGGGCCAACCGAATTCTTCGATCTCCATTTGCCAGATCTCTTCCATCATGTCTGCAAGTTCGTTGATGTATTCTTCGCTGGCGGCGTCTGCGCCTTCAGTCGTATAGTGGATGATGAAGTGTTCAGTTTCACGGGTCAGTTCAGGACCGCTGAGTTCAATGCGTGCGTTCTTGGCGGCGTTCAACTCTTCGATAAGTTCCTCGCCACCAATAGTGACGGTCAAGACAAACTCACCTTCCGAGGTCCCATAGCTGCTGACAGTGGCAACGTATTCACCGCTTTCTTCAACCGTGAAGGCGATCCCGGAGTTGTAGATGTCGCGCCCGGTGTTAATGTCGTCGTTTTCTTCGATCAGTTCGCCATCAGGCGCATAGACTGAGAGAATCGTGTCGAGTCCATCATCCTGCGCTTCCGTTTGCAGCAGCACGGTGTCGCCAGCTTCCAGATCAAGAATGAAGTCTACGGCGTCTTCATCTTCGGTAATTTCACCGTCAAAATATTCCGTGCTGGTATCCACTACGTCGTTGTTTTTCACATCTTCAGCGACATCCACACCGCCGATAGTGACAATCAGCAGGAATTCACCTTCGCTGCCGCCATAGCCTGTGACGACAGCCGTGTAAGTGCCACTTTCAACGGCGGTGTAAACGAGCGCGGAGTTAAAGGTCTGGCTGCTGCGATCATCGTTTTCGGCAGCGGCGTTGCCATCGGGAGCGAAAAGCGTCAATACCGTGTCGAGCTGACCTTCGATGGTTTCAGTCTGGAGAAAAATCGTATCGCCTTCGTTGAGATCAAACTCAAAGGTTTCTTCATCATCGTCACCACTGATTTCGCCTTCAAAGATTTGTGCATCCTCGC
>CALMZT010001346.1 GCA_937870805.1 uncultured Chloroflexota bacterium | reverse complement strand
CAACTTTTATCAGAAAAGAACCTGTCTGAAAATTCAATTTCTAACCGCAAAGGCGCAAAGGTCGCAAAGGGAAGAAAGAGAAATTGAAGTGGGAGTGCCAAAACATCGTTAAAAAGCTATCGAGAGAAATGCGCCGTATAATTAAGGTAGATCATGTTGGAGTGATGGAGTAGCGCATGATGTCAGTGAAAGAACAGCTTATCAATCAAATTGACCGTCTCACAGAAGAACAGCAGCAAGACCTCCTGAATTACGCGCTGCGCTTGCAGCAATCGACGCTGCCGCCGGGCACACCGGGCGAGGTGCTGCTTGAACTCGCAGAAAGACTCGACTTTGACCCTGACGATCTTGCCGAAATGATGCGTGTCATTGACGAGGATTGCGAACGGATTGATTGGGATGGCTGGCAATAACTATCTACTTGATACCAATATTGTGGTCGCTATTCTCAATCAAGAGGCAGGTCTTGAACAGCATCTGATAGGAAATAACGCTTATCTATCGACTGTTGTTTTGGGTGAGCTTTATTATGGTGCGCAAAATTCGGCACGCGCCGCCGATAATCTGAAAAAGATTGAAACGTTCATGGCTTCATGCGCTTTTTTAGATTGCGATAAACAAACTGCTGTTGAATACAGCAACATTAGGTTACAGCTAAAGGTCAAAGGACGCCCAATTCCCGAAAACGATATTTGGATTGCCGCCGCTGCACGCCAACATGGACTTACTCTCGTCAGCCGTGATGAGCATTTCAAAGAAGTCAACGGCTTGCTGCTGGAAAAGTGGTAATTTAAGTTTGTTTCCTGTGTGAAACTTTGCCCGTTTTCTATACGCTGTCTATACTACACCTCTATCGGCACGATACTGAATAACTGACGTTACGCACCGTGAACCTGTGAACAAGGGGTTTAAACCCCTTGTTCGAGCTAAGCCTGCGTAACATCAGTGAATAACACGCGGCGGGTGTGCGTATGGCGTTTGAGAATCTCGTCGGGCAAACGTTGGGACAATACGAACTGCGCGAACTCCTCGGCGCAGGTGGCATGGGCGCGGTCTATCGCGGCTATCAGGTGAACCTCAAGCGTGAGGTCGCCGTGAAGGTGCTGCCCGCGCAGTTGGCACAGCAGCCCAGCTACATCGAACGTTTCACCCGTGAAGCCGAAACCGCCGCTGCCCTCGAACATCCTCACATTGTTCCGATTGTCGATTACGGCACGCAGCGCGGCGTCAGCTACGTCGTCATGCGCCTGCTGACAGGCGGCACATTGGGCGAACGCCTGATCCAGCGTGAAGAACTCGGACAGCCGCCGCCCTCGCTCAAAGACATTGCCGAACTCGTCAAACAAATTTCCAGCGCGCTCGATTACGCCCACAGTCGAGGCGTGATCCACCGTGACATCAAGCCCAGCAACATCATGTTCGACAATCACGGCAATGCCTATCTGGTGGACTTTGGCATCGCCAAGCTGTTAGCAGCAGGCGGCGCGGCGCTCACCGGAACAGGCATGTCGATGGGCACGCCCACGTTTATGCCGCCGGAACAGTGGCGCGGCGATTCCATCACCCCCGCCGCCGACCAGTACTCGCTGGCGGTGATTGCTTATGCGATGGTCACGGGGCGCGTGCCCTTTGAAGCCGATACGCCGTTCGCGCTGATGCACAAACATCTCAACGAAGAACCGACGCCCATCGGTGCCTGGCGCACGGACGCGCCGCAAGCCGTCGGGCTGGTGCTGTCGCGCGCCTTAGCCAAAAAAGCCGAAGAACGCTTCCCGACGTGTACCGCCTTCGCGCAAGCCTTTGAGAGCGCGATGACGGGCAAAGAAGGCGGCATGACGGGCATGTTCACCTTCAAGCTCAAGCCCGCCCCCAAGCCTGGACTGCGCCCCCTCAATGAGCCGCTGCCTGCCTACACCCCCGCCGAAGGACACTCGGCAACCGTCAGTGGAATGCAGCCAGCAAAACCGCCGACCCCGCCGCCGACCCGTCCCACAGGGTTAGCAGCAGGCGGAGGTCGTAATCCGCTGCTGTGGGTGGTAGGCTTGGTGTTGATCGCGGCATTAGGGGCAGGCGGCTTATTCGTCGCCAAAACGGTCAACGACCAGAATACCGCGATGACGGCAACGCAAGACTCGAACACGCAAATCGCGCTTATAGCAACCAACACCGCCGACGCGGCAGCGACTGCGCAGGCAGCCACGCGCGCCCAAATCGCGGCGCAGGAAACCGCAACCAGCGCCCAAGCCACTGCCTATGAGCAGGCAACCAGCGCCCAAGCCACTGCCTATGAACAGGCGACTCAGATGCAAGCTACAGCCAACGCCGCTGCCAGCGCCACGCAGCAAGCCTTGAACCTTACCGAGACCGCCAACGCCCGCGCCACAGGCACGCGCCAATCTGAACTGACCGCGATTGCCTTCTCCGCAGGGCAAACGGCGACGGCAACATTATGGACGCCTACACCTAGCAACACACCCACCAACACGCCCACCTTTACCCCGTCGA
>CALMZT010001345.1 GCA_937870805.1 uncultured Chloroflexota bacterium | reverse complement strand
GGTCGATTGGTATCCCTGGGGCGACGAAGCCTTCGCCAAAGCCAAAGCGGAAGATAAGCCTGTCATGCTCAGCATCGGGTACAGCGCGTGCCATTGGTGTCATGTGATGGCACATGAGAGCTTTGAAGATGAAGAAACTGCCAGGCTGATGAATGACAACTACGTCAACATCAAGGTTGATCGTGAAGAACGCCCCGACGTGGACGACATTTACATGCAAGCGGTGCAAGCGCTCAGTGGGCACGGCGGCTGGCCCATGACAGTGTTCCTCACGCCCGATGGTCGTCCCTTTTACGGCGGCACGTATTATCCTAAAGAGCCGCGCTACGGGATGCCAGCGTTCAAGCAGATTCTCGCAGGTGTACACGACGCCTACAAAAACCGCCGCGAAGAAGTCGAAAACGCCGCGTCTTCACTCACTGAATCTCTCAAGCGCGATTTTCTGAATATTGGCGGCACAACAGACGCGCTCAATGCGGACTTGCTTGATGCTGCTTATCGCCAGCTTGCCAGCACATTTGATGCCACGCACGGCGGATTCGGCGGCGCACCCAAGTTCCCACAGCCGATGAACATGGAATTCCTGCTGCGTTATTATGCGCGCACGAAAACGGAAAAAGCGCTTGAAATGGTCACGTTCACCCTGAAGAAGATGGCGCGCGGCGGCATTTACGATCAGATTGGCGGCGGTTTTCATCGCTACAGTGTCGATGCCATTTGGCTCGTACCACACTTCGAGAAGATGCTCTATGACAATGCGCAGTTGAGCCGCGTCTATCTCCACACCTATCAGGTCACAGGCGAACCGTTTTACAAGCGTATTGCAGAGGAAATCTACGATTACCTTCTGCGTGAGATGACTGCCCCTGAAGGCGCTTTCTACAGCACTACCGACGCCGACAGTGAAGGCGAAGAAGGCAAATTCTTCGTGTGGAGTAAAGCCGAACTGGAAGAACTGCTCGGTGAAGATGCGAATGTCGCCATTGAGTATTGGGGGGTGTCGCCGCGTGGTAACTTTGAGGGACACAACATTCTCAATGTGCCCAACGAAGACCGCGTGATCGCGGGGCGGCTTGGCATTTCCGAAGATGAACTGACACAAAAGCTCACGGCAATCAAGGACAAGTTGTATGCTGTGCGTTCGCAGCGTATTGCGCCGGGGTTGGACGACAAAATCCTCACGGCGTGGAATGGCATGATGCTGGCAAGCCTTGCCGAAGCCGCGCGCGTTTTGGGACGCAAAGATTACACGGAAGCGGCATTACGTAACGGCGAGTTTCTGCTGCGAGAAATGGTCAAAGACGATGGCACGGTTTACCGCACGCATAAAGGTGGCAAGAGCAAACTCAACGGCTATCTTGAAGACTATGCCAATCTGATTGACGGGCTGCTGGAACTGTACCAGACGACATTTGACGAAAAGTGGTTCGTCAGCGCGCGCAAGCTGGCTGATGTGGTGTTGGCGCGTTTTTCCGCACCTGATGGCGGCTTCTATGATACGGCTGACAATCACGAAGCGCTGATCGTGCGCCCACGCAACGTACAGGACAACGCGACGCCTTCGGGCAATACCTTAATGGCAAAGCAACTTTTGCGCCTGTCGGCTTACACAGGTGACGCACGGTACGATGATGCTGCGCGTGGCACGCTGCGTCTGCTGTCAGAAGCGATGCGCCAGTTTGCACAGGCGTTTGGTGAGGGGTTGAACGCGGTTGAGATGCTCGTCAGCGGCATCGCAGAAGCTGCCGTTGTGGGCGATCCAGCAGACCCCAAGACACGAGAACTGCTCGATGTCATCCAAAAGCCGTATCGTCCCAATGTGATTACTGCTCTAGCGAAAGACAATGTTGAAGGCGAAACTACGATACCACTGCTGAACTATCGCATGAAGCGCGGCGGCTTGCCCACCGTTTACGTCTGCCATAACTTCATGTGCAAAATGCCGGTGACTACGCCTGCCGAAGTTGAAGCACTGCTATAACGCAGCCCCATATTGACGCTTTTTGACTTTGGTTCAATTGAATCATTATGACGGAACTTACAATCGAAACGATCCGCGAATTCGTGCTTGCTGGACATGGCAATTTTGATAAAGTGCAAGACATGCTGGCGAGACAACCCGAACTGCTCAACACGGTGGTCATGAATAGTCCGTCTAGGCAAGCTCCTGATGAGCCGCTATAATTGGTTCATTGTGGCTCACAAAGGATTACAACATGCAACGACAACTCCCCGATGGGCTGATTCTGCGTTCGCTCAGCGAAGGTCATGCCAGTGATCGTGAACGCCTGCCTCAGTTTTACGTCGATGTGTTCAGTCTGGATGGCGACCCTGAGGAAGAAATCTTAGTTGCTGACTGGACAAATGACCTCATCAAAGGGCATCCGACGACGAACCTTGATGATATTTTTGTCGTGGTGGACCCTGCTAAAGAGGATATGATCGTTTCGGCGACGCTGTTGATTCCGCAGGTGTGGCGCTACGAAGACATTGAAATCGCTGTTG
>CALMZT010001344.1 GCA_937870805.1 uncultured Chloroflexota bacterium | reverse complement strand
CTGATCCAAGGCCCAGAACGCCCGTCCAATTCTCCTTGAGACAATATGATGAGCATGTCGAGATCTGAGTCGGGGCGTGGTCCGGATCCTCTGAATGTGCTCCCAGCACGTGAGCCAAATGCCTCTATCCCAATCACTCCGCGTATCCCTTTGAGACGAATGAGTAACCTTTCACACGCTCCTGATGGTACGCCCTTTAATGGACAATCATTATGCACCAGCCATTCTTCTACCCCCACAAAGAACGTGTGTGCCTCGCTGACAGTGAGATTGTACATCGTCTGTGCGCGCTGCACAATCTCAATTTTCTCTACCGTGCCATAACTGCCATCCGCTTTCCGAATGTGCGCGCCGCGCCACAATGCGCCTGCCGCTACCCATCCGCGTTCCTTCGTAAAGAATGGATGCTCGGGTGTCGTCGTCACCGTCTCGCCGTCAAGCGTTAGATATTCGATGCGAAGGTCAACATGTGCCCAAACCTGTTCGACGGGAAAGTATCCTGTCGTTCCCGTCGCCTCATCATACGCCAAAACTTTGTCGCCTTTCCGAATCTGGCTGATGGGTTTGAAACCATCCTCTGTCAGCACCACCGTCTCGGCGCTGAAACTGCACGCCGCATTTGCCAAGCGTGCGGCGTCATCCAAATAAGAATCCGCTGTACCGGCAACCCCGGACGGTAGGCGTTGTCCATACGGAGTGACGATTTTTCGTTCTGTGATCGAGAGCAGAACGCGCCGCGCACTTTGGCTGAGCAAGGCACGCACACCCACGCCTTCGTCTACCGCAACTCCTGCCGCCTCAAAGCCGCGCCCGGTAATACGCAACAGCGCCTCGCGACGCAATTCTTCGGGACAGTCCAAATCGAGCAGGAGCTCCCAATCCCGCATATTGTATTCCAGCTCGTGCTGGAGGCGCCGAACAAAGGTGTCCGTACCTACCGCCCATAAGGCGGCTCTGCCATAGTCCTTTTTATCCCACCATTCGCCAGCGATGCGGAGGTTTTTCTCGCACTCCTTTGTGACTTTGTTCCAACCCGTTTGCAGCTTCGCCCATCCGCCATCATTGAGGGATGTGGTGAGACCTTCCCACAATTCATCGTTGCCCTCACCGCCATGACACATCCCACTGGGGTCGACATAGTTGATTGGTTGCGCTTCGACATAATTCCATTTGTTCAGCGACAGTGGTCTCTGGTAATCCCCATTCCACACGTCCCTCGTCGTAAACCGTCCCTGCCCCGGCGCATAATACCGCGCGCGCAAATAAACTAAACCTGTTATATCTGCCTGCTCGCCTGTGAACCCATACACACTCGCGCTCGTCCCATTCGTCGTCAGCACATTCCCAAATGGGTCATACAACGTGTTCCGTCGCACGACAGCCGCGTTGTTATAGATTTGCCGCACGCTCCCCAAACCATCCGCGCCAAAGTATTGCATCGCGGTATCGTACTGCGCGAGGCGTCCGACACCGTAGAGATAATTGTTCGTCTCATCCGCAAGCACTTGCGTCAATCCTGAATTCAAATCGAGTGCATAATTCGTAGTCACACCACCAACCGTCTGCTGCAACCGATCGCCCACGCCGTTGTAGGCGAACGTTGCAGTCGTGGTTTGACCATTGACGCTGATGAGACGGTTCAGGTTATTTCATTTTCTTCGAAAGAAAATGAAACGGCAGACGAACCCACATCTGCCGTAAATTCAATTTCGCTTCTGTTTGCTGTCTGACCTGCGCTCATAAGCGCAGGAGTTTTACCCCTATCTTTGCATCGTGTCTTAACGTTGCTAGCAATTGGTCTGGGCTGTGTGCCAGCCAGGATTGAATACGCCGCTGGTTACTCTCAGCCCATGCTACATTCATTTTTTTATACGAGTGTACCGCATCTTCGAAGTATTTATACCCCCTGTCAGTATCTCCAAGTGTAACAAAAGCAATTCCATAGGTGGTCAGAGCAGAAACGTGTTCCGATCCAAGACGATCAAGAAAGTCAATAACTTCTTGGGCGCTAAGGGGTTTGAGTGGTGGGGGATCTACTTGGGACAGAATAGCTTCAGCGATCTCGTTCGGCTGTGATTCCCAATCATTAGGCTGAATCCATAAATCTCCCCCTTTGACGTTTCGGACTCGCCTCCCTAGGGTTAGCGCTTCCTCAGGAAATTGTTCCGCCAGTGCTTGGACAGCGTAATGAGACACTACTTGGATATTGAATCGTGACTTCTCAAACAGGATCCATTGAACGAAATCATCGGTACACCTGTAAAGACCATAAAACCTTCGCTTGCGCCATTCAGGAAGACGCTTGAGGCAAGTGCTTTGGCAGTTTGATTGCAATTGTCGACTTGTTTTCATGGGCGTATCTCTATTATAGGGATGGGGTTCCCGTTCTTCGACATTCCTCCATTTGGAAGATGACTTCTGATCTGTCTTATCCGTGCCGCGTCCAGTGATGCGCTTCCAGTTTTGAGATCATAAACTGCGATTGGTGCATCCAGTGGTCCCTCCACAACATCCAAGCGTACTGATCCCGCTGAATTGCTTCGTATGACCACACCATTAAGATAGTTCACCTCCGTTGTCAAGTCGCTACGATTTAGAGCATTAACCAAACGCTGAAATTCGCTGTGCTTTAGTGTTCCAGCCACCGGTCCGTATTGTCCTACTTTGGCTTCTGCCTGAGTAGCCAAAATCTGGAGCGCGGCAACTGTGTTTGGCCTAAATGCGTTTGCCAGTAGCCGGGCGGACGCCCGCAGCCCATACCCGCCTAGCTCGGCAAATCCTGCACCAACACCCCACGCCACCGCTTCATCTCTAATGGCATCCGTATCATAAGACCAGTCTGGGCAATCATCAAACAGATTGTCCAGCGATTGCTTCGCAAAATTCGATGCTGCTCCACCTCCCGTAGCAGCAAATACATTTCCCACACCTCTGGCAAGACCTGCGAACCTTCCCAAATACGGAGAAACTCTGGAAACTCCAGCAGAGATACCGTGTGCTGCCCCACCTGTGATACAACCGCCAATTGCATTCCCCGCATAATCTGTCCAATCAGAAGGTCCTGTAAATTCATCCGCGAAACCCTGCCCGACAACACCCAGTGCGCCACCGGTTGCACACGCACCGATAATGGGCGCTGCTGAACCAGCACCGGCCAGAGCCGCTGCCCCGCCAACTGCCTCTCCACCCAAAATCGCTCCGCCAACCTGCAAGCCCCCATACCCAACCCATGTTCCGGCAATGACGCCAACAGCTACGCCTTTTGTCAGAAGGTCTGCCCTGTCGTTCTGGACAATTTGGAGTGCGGTATCATAGTTCTGACAACTTTGTTTAGTGACATCCCAATTGCGTGCCAAGTCGCTCAACAATCCAATACATCGTCCGGATGGATCCGTGTAGAGGACAGGATTGTTGAGGCCATAGTGATACGGATGAAGCGTGCCAGGAAGTTCGGCATTTCCGCCCCATGGATCGTGTGCAAAGAATCTGCCTTGCTGGGAAGAATAGTATCTCGCCCGCAGATACACCAATCCCGTCGCGTCCGTTCGCTCTCCCGTGAACCCATACACACTCGCGCTTGTTCCATTTGTCGTCAGCACATTCCCGAACGGGTCATACAGTGTGTTCCGTCGCACCACACCTGCTGCATTGTAAATCTGTCTGACACTTCCTAACCCATCCGCGCCGAAATACTGCATCGCGGTATCGTACTGTGCGAGGCGTCCTCCTGAGCCTGTCGAAGGACCATACAAATACGTGTTTGTCCCATCCGCGAGAACTTGGGTGAGACCTGCATTCAAATCCAACGCCTAGTTTGTTGTGACGCCGCCGACGGTTTGCTGCAATCTATCGCCAAGTCCGTTGTATGTGTAACTGAATACTGATGACTGATTACTGGTCACTGACGCCAGCCGATTC
>CALMZT010001343.1 GCA_937870805.1 uncultured Chloroflexota bacterium | reverse complement strand
ACAAATTATCTTCATATTCGGTGTGGTGCTGTCTACAATCTCATTCCTTGTCTTTAGTCCTCATCTCTTCGGCACGTCAGAAAATATTCTTCGCACGCTTGGCTATTATGCCTTCCCAACCGCTTTAACGCTTGCGAGCCTCTTCTGCTTAGAGACTTTCGTGGAAGTACATCGTAAATCCCCCAAAGCCGTTGCGAAAGTTCTATTTCTTTCCCTCAGGGTTGGGTTACTTTTAATAGTGCCCTATTTATTTTGGATAGTGGGAACAATTCCATATTATCGTCTCGCTACTCTCTGCGCGTTGACGATAAGTATCGCAGCATTATTTACAGGAACGCTGTACTTTCGCCGCAATGATCCAGCATTGTTCCAAGCCAGCCGCAAGCACAAAATCGCCGAACTTCTCGCAGCAGGCGAACTCGTCGCCGACGAGGACGAGCTATCTTCATAATTCAGTTTGCTCCACATGCCACAGAAAAATTGCTTTATTGCCCGCCATTTCTATAATCACGCCCATCGCTCAAAATCATCAGGGGGAACTATGCGACTGCGTGCAGGAATCATCTTACTGCTGCTCATCGTTCCCTGCACCTTTGCGGTTCATCCCTGTCTTTCACTCATTGCTCATTGCTCGTTGCTCATTGCTTTCCACTTTTCACTCCTCGTTTCCTTCCAACATGCGCGACAAGTCGGCTTTAACATCTTCGGCGTTGCGCTCGACATAGCGCCGCCAGAAGCTGCGCAGGATGTCGTTCGGGTTGGGTTTCATCCCCTGCGAACGGAAATACTGGCACACGCGCGTGATGTCACGTTCGAGGATGGCGCGTGCGTTGCTGTTGCTGCGGCTGTCTGTCACCTGCGGAAAGTCGATGAGCGTGATTTTGCCATCCCAGTAAAGGATGTTATACGCCGACAAGTCGCCGTGAATCATGCCGTTTTGCAGCATCAGTTCAATGTTGCGCATCACTTCACGGAACAGCGGCTCGACTTCGTGGCGTTGCAGCTTGACTTCGCTCAGCGGCGGCGCGGCTAAACCTTCATCGCCACAGTAGCCCATCAGAATGCCATTTTCGCCAGAGGCAATCGGCTGTGGCACGGCAGCGCCCAGCGAGTACAGCTTTTGCAGCGTGGTATACTCATGCATGAGCCACGACGTATGCTGTACCGACACGCCGAATTCCGTCTTTTTCGCCACCGCGCGCATCAGACGGTGATCGGTTTCCTTCGCGGCGTGCCCATCTTCCTTGAGGATTGCACGCCCTTCGCGGTACATCTTGTCGTTGCGTAGCTGGCGGAACATGCGCGGGCGATAGATTTTCGCGGCGAGCAGCGGAAAATCGAGGCGTTCGTGCACCTCGCAGCGGTAGACGTTGGCTTCCTTGCCGCCTTTGACCAGCGCCAGCACATCGGTGATGTACGCCTGATCGTAGAAGCCGCGCAGTGATTCCAGCAGCCATCCCTGCTCAAACAGTCCCGGACGGTAGGTGGTGTGGAAGCCCGCCTCTAATCCGGCGGTATCGGCAATTGCTTCGATGATCTCACTGTTCGCCCGTTTGGGGACGTGGCGAGCCTGCGGTTTACGCTTGCGGCGTGCCTGACGATCATTACGGGTGAATTCTTCTTCATATCCATCGTATTCTTCATACGAGTCAAAACGAGACACGGCTGGTTTTTCCTTGATTTTGTGTGCTGTGATATGTTTGACCTTGCGAACAAGGTGAACGGCGTTTCCGAAGAAACCCTTCAGTGACGTGCCATATCTGAGGTAAAAACCATCAAGGACTGATTGTGCGTGTTGAGCTGGTATCCAGCAGCAGAATCACAATACGGACCTCAGACATGAGGTAATGTATACTGCGCCTGCTGCGCGGGGGTAGAGCTTAAGAAGTTAGCGGAACTAACGGAGAGGCTGAACCTTAGCGAATTTCAGGCGCATGAAATACAACAGCTTGGTGTTTGGGTGTCATATATTCTTCTACGCCTCCTTGTTTAATGCTTGATAAGCGACCAAGTAGACTATAGCACGATTTTTCGCGCGCTGTCAATCAGTGTGGAGGAAGGAGGAAGGGAGGAAGACCCACCCTCAATGGATAGGCTTTTTTGCAAAGTTGCGCTATACTATGTTTAAGAACATGAATATCCACGAATGCTGTTTTATGGATGTTGCAGTCATGTCTTCCAAAAAACCCCTCAGCGCCGCGTTCACCCGCCCGCAGTACAGTCCTACACAGGCTCAGTTTCTAACGAGTACAACGTTGAATCATGTTTCATGCTAAGTTGGGGAAATCAGCTCTGACTCTTCAATAAAAGTCGCTCTCATCCAAGCAGGTTAAGGCAGAGACACGATGAAAATTACTTGCGAATGGAACGGACCCGATAAACGTTATGTAATTGCCATTTACCCAAGCCGCTGGACATGGACCGATTTTGCTGATTTTAAAGTCGAAGTGGACGCCTTAATTCAAACTGTCCCTTACGAAGTGGGCGCGATTGCCGATGTCAGCGCTTCCGGTATGCTGCCCTCGAATGCCAGCCAGAACATTTCTAAAGCCTTCAGCACAGCGCCCCCGAATATGGGTTTGGTGGTCAATGTGGGCGCAAGCGGCTTTCTCGTGATCGTGGTCAATATGGTACGTCGCCTCGCGCCGAACTCCCCTGCCCGCAATCTTATCTTTGTGGACACGATGGAAGAAGCCCACGCCCTGATGAATGAACGCTATCCTGTAAAGGATCAGGCTTCAAACAACATGTAGAGCGTCTGGAAAGTGTTCATAAGCGCTAATCTCAGCAGCGAACACATCATTCTCAGCGCGCGAGTAAGTTGAGTGATCTCTACCATGACTGTCTCGTCTATCACCAACGACAAACCCCTCAGTCGCCGCGAATTCCTCTAGTATTTGACAAATTCCTCTTTTAGGGCGATTGCATCAAAATCACGAATTGGGTCAAGGAAGGTCAGAAACGTCATTGTAGGGGC
>CALMZT010001342.1 GCA_937870805.1 uncultured Chloroflexota bacterium | reverse complement strand
AGGCCTTTGAGGCGCTGCGTGAGAACCATGAGGTACGTGCAGTGGTGCTCTCTGGCGCAGGCGAGACGTTTTGCGCAGGCGGCGACATCAAAGAGATGTCAACAGCGTTTCAAAGTGCCGAACCTCAACAGAACAACGCGATATTAGATACCCTGCTGCGTGCCGTGAATACCGCGCCGCAAGTCGTCATCGCCAAAGTGCAAGGCGCAGCGATGGGCGGCGGCTTCGGGCTGGTGTGTGTGTCCGATATTGCCATTGCGGATACAACGGCGTCATTCGGCTTGCCCGAAGTGCGCCTGGGACTCGCGCCCGCATTGATTTCGCCGTTCGTCATCGCGCGTGTGGGGTTGACGACAGCGCGGCGGCTGATGCTGACAGGTACGCGCTTTGGGGCGCAAAAAGCGCTAGAATACGGTCTCATTCACGAGGCTTGCGCGCCTGATGAGCTTGATGCGCGTGTGCAGGCGGCGTTGGATGAGGTGCATCAATGCAGCCCAAATGCAATTGCTGAGATCAAAAAGCTGATGACGGAAGTCACAACGAAAAGTTTGGACGAAACTGTTGAATACCGTGCGAACTTGTTAGATACCCTACGCCGAAGTGAAGAGGGCACTGAAGGCATGATGGCGTTCATGGAGAAGCGTGCGCCGAAGTGGGCGAAATAAAAACTATTGAACCGCCAAGACGCCAAGGACGCCAAGATAAGAAAAGAGATTGAGAGCTAGAGTCATTATTTGTTTATTCATCACTGGATGTAGCCTTCATGAAAACGGGAATGATCCGTAAATTATTGATCGCCAATCGTGGCGAGATCGCCTGCCGCATTATCCGCACCTGCCGCGCGATGGGGATTAGTACCGTCGTCGTGTATTCCGATGCCGACGCGCGTTCGCTGGCAGTGGAGTTGGCTGACGAGGCAGTACACATTGGGGCAAGTCCGGCAACTGAAAGCTATTTGAATATCAAAGCGGTGATCGAAGCGGCGCAGCGTGTAGGGGCAGATGCGGTTCATCCGGGCTTCGGTTTTTTGGCGGAGAATGCCGATTTCGCCTATGCCGTGATTAATGCGGAACTGCTGTGGGTCGGTCCGCCGCCATCGGCAATCGAAGCAATGGGCAAAAAGCGCGAGTCGAAGCTGTTCCTGGAAAACGTGCCGCTCGTGCCCGGTTATAACGGTGAAAATCAATCGGACGATGCGCTCATCAAAGGCGCAGCGAACATTGGTTATCCGGTGATGGTCAAGGCATCGGCGGGCGGCGGCGGTAAAGGGATGCGCGCGGTGTATCGTCCTGAGGAGTTGGCAGAGGCATTGGTGTCTGCGCGCCGCGAGTCACGGCAAGCCTTCGGCGACGACACGTTGATTATCGAAAAGTTGCTGACACAGCCGCGCCACGTGGAAGTACAGATCTTTGGCGATTACTACGGCAACGTCATCGCGATTGGGGAGCGCGAATGCAGCATCCAGCGCCGACACCAAAAGGTCATTGAGGAAACGCCATCGACAGCGTTGACGCCGCCGTTACGCCAGCAAATGCTCGACACAGCAGAGAGCATCGGCAGACAGTTGGGTTATCGCAGCGCGGGCACCGTAGAATTTCTGGTGGACGCCGACAAAAAGTTTTACTTCATGGAGATGAATACCCGCCTGCAAGTCGAACATCCCGTGACGGAAGAAGTGACCGGAATCGATCTCGTGCGTTGGCAAATTATGATCGTGGAAGGCAATCCGCTGCCAGAGCGCGAAGTATTCAGTGATGGGCACGCGATTGAAGTGCGCGTGTATGCCGAAGACCCCGCGAATAACTTTTTGCCCGCGACTGGCAAGGTGCTGCGCTGGTACGAGACCCATAACACTGGCATTCGTATTGACTCAGGCGTGCGTTCGGGCGATGAAGTCAGTGTGTATTATGATCCGATGCTGGCGAAGGTGATCGCCTGGGCTGAAACGCGCAGCGCAGCGATTCGACGGCTGGATTTGGCGCTGGCGCAGTTGCAGCTTTTAGGCGTGCGCAGCAACATTGTTTTTTTGCGGCGTGTGCTGACGCATCCTGACCATCTGGCGGGCAATATCTCAACAGCGTTCATCGAACAGCATCCCGAACTGTTGAGCGATGGGGGCGATGTACCGCCAAGTGTGGCGATTGCGGCAGCGATTGTGAAAGTTTCATCACTGGGAAATAACAGGCATTTCTGGCGCAACAATGCAAATCGGGCAATGAAGCAACGGTTTAAAAGCGGTGATGCGCAAATTGAAGTGTTATTAACGCCGAATGGGCGCAGCGTGTATTCAGCACAAATCGGTGAAGGGAAACATCAGGTACAGGTGTTTGAGCAGATAGAGGCACAAATCTCGCTGTCTGTTGATGGACACCGCCAGCACATCGCGTATGCCGAAGGTGACGATAATACGTGGTGGCTGCATGTTAGCGGTACGGCGTATGCGCTGCAATGGCAGACTCCTCTGCCGCTGCCAGGAAGCCGCGACGCTGCGGAGGGCGCACTGCACGCGCCGATGCCGGGTAAAGTGACGGCGGTACTGGTGGAAATTGGACAACAGGTGCAAAAGGGGCAAACGCTGCTGACGCTGGAAGCGATGAAAATGGAACATCGTATTCAAGCGCCGCACGATGGCAAAGTGGCAGCAATTCGCTATGGTGTGGGACAAAGCGTGCCATTAGACGCTGTGCTGCTGGAGTTGGCGGCAGATGGAGGATAGTTTTCAGTTGTCAGTCATCAGTTTTCAGTTTATGTGTTACCACACTCAACGCGGCTTCGCTTATAATTGAAGTGAAAGAACTTGCGCGAAGGATGAATAATGCCACGCTATGATTATCGCTGCCCGAACTGTGGGCACACATTTGAAACGGTACACGGCGTTGGCGACGAACCCGTGATGATCTGCCCGAAGTGCAACAAGGCGCAGGCAGAGCGCATCATTACCACTGCGCCAAAACAGCTTCACGGTATTGAGGCAAAT
>CALMZT010001341.1 GCA_937870805.1 uncultured Chloroflexota bacterium | reverse complement strand
TATCGGAGATTTTCTTAAATGAGCGAAACCCTCTATCACACGACGGTATGTACCAATGGCGTCAATTTACATGTGGTACAAGCTGGACCGCGCGACGGTAAACTCGTGATCTTGCTGCATGGCTTTCCCGAATACTGGGGCATCTGGCGTTCACAAATCGACTTTTTGGCGCAGCAGGGTTACTGTGTGTGGGCACCTGACCAGCGCGGTTATGCCACCAGCGACAAACCGCACGCCATCGCTGATTACACTCTTGATGAGTTGGCGCGAGATATAGTCGGCTTGATTGACGCTGCCGGACGTGACAAAGCTGTCGTTATCGCCCACGATTGGGGTGGACTAGTGGCGTGGTGGCTCGGCATGAAACACGCTTCACGTTTGGAACGCCTGGCGATGTTCAATGCGCCACATCCCAAAGTCTTCCTCGATCAGTTCAAAAACAACCCCAATGTGAAACAAGCAGCGGACTACGTGAATTTTTTCCAATGGCGCTGGCTGCCAGAAATCGTATTATCGCTGTTTAACTACTACATGCCGTCAAAAACAATGCAAGACGCGGCGCTCCTCGGCACATTCACCGACGATGTGCTGGCAGAATACAAACGCCAGTGGAAGCAGCAGGGGGCATTCCACGCCATGCTCAACTGGTATCGCGCGCTGTTCAAAACGCCGTCCCCTAATCCCGCAAGTTTCCGCGTGTCTGTGCCTACACTTCTAGTGTGGGGCGAACGAGATCAGTGGATGATTACCGACATGGCAAAGCCCAGCATCGACCTGTGCGATCAGGGACAATTGCAAATATGGGAAAATGGCACGCATTGGATAGTGCAGGAAACGCCAGAACTTGTCAACAAAGCGCTGGCAAAGTTTTTGGGGAAATAGAAACAGTCGTCAGCTTTCAGCGGCGTTCGCTAAAAACTGACAACTGTTGACTCAATGAGCTTATCCCGCGCGTGTCAAGCTGTCGCAGCGCGGATCACCCGTGATGCCGACGCTCAGCGTGAACGCATCCTCAATGCCTGTCGCTTGCCAAACATCAAATTCAACAGGACATTCGTAAGCTGTATCGCCACTGCCGCGCAGTTGCAGCGTATACGTTTCGCCTCGCTCTTCCTCACGCTCACAGCCCAAACTCGAACAGGCACGCGAAATATTCGTATCGGGCCACTCAATCCGATCATTGACGCTGACACCATCAGCCGTGACCGAACGGCTGTAAACCCAACGGTCAACATTGTAACGGCACATATCGTCGTATACGGGTTCGCTGCGATAGCGCGTCTCGCATACCTGCTGCTCCCTGAAGGTACCATCGCCGTTATCGGTACGCTGTGTACGGCAGTCTTGCCCATCGGGTACCTGTTCAGAGCCGCGTTGTTCGCGTGTCCGCGAGACACTGTAGGCATCGGCGGGCATCGAATCACACCACGCGCTGTCGGCAACCGACATGTACTGCTCAACGCGGATTTCACGCGACCACTCGTGCCCTGTCACGTAGACATTCGTGCTGCGCGTATACGTCAGCGCAAAGATCACCCCGCCGCTAATGAGCAGCGCGATCACGCCAATGACCACAGGCAGCCAGGGAATACTGCCTGTTTTGGCTTGCTGCGCTTGTGGTGCCTGTCCCACCGCCGCATCGTTCTGCTGGCGTAAACGCGCTTGCAGATCATCGACTTGAAAGACCTGACCTTCGGCTTTGATCTGCGCTTCCAACGTTTTCGCGCGCTGTCCGCTTGCCAATGGCGCGCCGCACTGCATACAGTTGTTCGCTGCCGCGCTGTTGGGTGTGCTGCACGCGGGACAGATCACGTCCGCGCCTACAAACTGATGATCTTCAACAGCGACTTTTTCCTCGTCTGAAGGATAGTAGCGCCACGAAGGATCTTGCGCCGCACCGCAGTTTGGACAGTGGCGATGTGTTTTGCCAAGATTCTTTTTCGCGCCGCAGAACTTACAGTCCCACAGCATCTCATAAGTTTTTTGTTCGCTCAAAACAATGACTCCTCATAAAATCATGCTCCCCCTCAGCAGATATTATCACGTTGAGCGCTGTATACGACCTTTATCTTTTCACTTTTTGCCTTTGATTGCAGTGCTGTTAGTCACCCAACGGTGCATAGGCTACCATGTATGCGCCATTGCTCTCCCCCTCGACACCAAGAATACGCACTGTCCAGATTCCCACCATATAAACGCGGCAGTTGAACGTCACACCAGAGTTATCTATCAGAATTGCGGTGGAGTCGCGCAGGCAAGAAGACTCGGCGTTACGCCCATCAGGACCAAAAATCATCACGTTCGGGCTGACATTACGCGCTGACAGTGAGAGAAACTGAACGTAAATCGCAACCTCGCGATTCAGATTGTACAATTCAAGGCGATAATCATGAGCATAGCCAGGGTCAAGCACGTCGATTGCTTGTGTTTGATTCTCCGATAAGTTCACCTCTTTTTCTGGTTCAACATACAGGGGTGCGTCTTGCACATCCTGAATCGGTTCGCCATCAACGGCGACAACTGGCGTTGGTCCGCCGCTGGCGGTCTTCAGCGCGGTAAAAACCGATGACGCCAGTCCTGCCAGGCGCAGCGTGAGCAGTGTACATGACAGCGACAAAATCAAGCTGCTTACACAGCCGATGCGTGTCCATGTACGCTGGCGTTCTGCGCGCTCTTGATACCTGGCTTTTCGAGTATTGCGCTCAAATTGTGGCAGCGGCTTAGCTTCTGGTGGCGTAATCGCTACAGGCGACGGCACCGACACAGCCCCTTGTCGTGGTTTCGCCCCTTCCAGCTTAAACAACAACCGATTTGCTTCTGAATGCAGCGGCGCAACATCCAGCGCCCGCCGTAAAAAGGCAATTTTCTCGGCGTCGTCCGCTTCAGCTTTCGCCATTTCCACCAGTTGATCGGCGGTAAAGGGTTCGCCTACTTCCTTCACCGTCGGTAAATCGGTATTGGCGATAGGCACAGGTGTCACAGCGAACTCATGCGTGATATGTACGTTAACCAGCGTTTGCCGCAGCGTACTTTGCGCCATCGCCACGATCAGCGCCTCAACAAATTCAGTGGCGCTATTGAAGCGGCTTTCTGGGGGCTTCGACAGCGCTTTCAACAGGACTACATCAACGCTAGAGGAAAGTTCAGCATTGATTTTGCTGGGCACGGGCGCGGGCGCGTTGATATGCTGACCCAGTATCGCCAGCACATCTTCACCATTGAACGGAAAACAGCCAACGACCAACAGAAACGTCAGCACCCCTAATGAATACAAATCGGCGCGGTGATCGACGTTGGCTTTGCCGCGCGCTTGCTCCGGCGCAATGTACAGCGGTGTACCGACGATACTGCCCGTCACGGTAACTTTCGCCGCGCGAGTCAGCCGTGCGATGCCGAAGTCGCTGAGTGCTGCGCCGCGTTCGCCCAGCAGAATATTTTCGAGCTTGATGTCACGATGGACAACGCCCTGGCTGTGGGCGTAATCCAAAGCACTGGCAATTTGTCGTAGAATTTTGGTCGTTGCCTGAAAGCTAATGCGTGCGGGATCGTGGAAACGCTGTCCGAGACTACCGCCTTTCATGTATTCCATGACTGAATACGTGCGCCCGTCGAGCGTACCTAATTCTTTAATCGGGACAATATGTGGATGTTGTAGGCGCGCGGTGATTTCAGCTTCACGGCGGAAGCGCTTCGCCATGTCGGACTCTTCATCCCATGTCTGGTTGAGAAGTTTGATGGCAATCGTCTCATCAGTCTGCGTGTCGAGCGCTTTATACACAACAGCAACACCACCCGCGCCCAGCCGTTCCTGAATCTGAAAGCGCCCAAACGTTGCGTTGAGCATTGGATCAGCCATGATTAATTCGCGCCCCACCAGACTAAAGATTTTGCCTCTCTCCACTATATCAACCTTTCAGGGCACATGTTGCTAGAGGTTTTAAACAAGCGTCAAGCAATCTACACAAATCTGCCTCGCCCCAAAGACCAGCCAGTGTAAACTGCGCGTTATTAACTGACGTTACGCACCGTGAACCTGTGAACAAGGGGTTTAAACCCCTTGTTCGAGCTAAGCCTGCGTAACATCAGTTATTAATGAATTGTAAGAGAAATTGGATTTGCGATAATTGACGATTTACCTGCGATTGACCTACATTTATCCTGAATTCCTCCGACGTATTTTTCCATCACTCACCACATGCGTCTCATGGGTCTTTGCATCATTCTTGGCGACCACTTTGTACATCTGTTGTACTAACTTCTCTACATCTACGCCTGTAGCAAAGCACACGCCAATTGCCGTCACAAACACATCTGCCGCTTCCTCTGCGATGTGGTCTTTGTTTGTGCCATCTTGCGCCGCTTCAATCAGTTCATGGACTTCTTCCTGGAAATTACGTATCCAGCCTGTCAAATCGACATCGCCTTTGGGCATCACGCCGAAACGCTCATAAAAGTCCTGTGTCGATTGCGCGAGGTCACGTAAGCTATCGCCTGTGTTGTGTGTCATGTCATCATCCTTGTCGATACGAAAAAAACGCCTGAAAAACAGGCGAGAACAGGTAAGGTTTGGGCTTTCTAATGCAAGACCGTAAAGTCAATTAAGCCGATGTCGGTTGCAGGCGAATCACAGGAATTTTGCGCGTAGTTTTCTTTTCATACTCCACAAAATTGTTGCTTGCCGATTTAAACTGCTCATACAACCCGGTGCGTTCATCGCCTGTGGTAATCACTACCTTGACAGGAATCGTTTTGCCGTCCACTTCGATTTTCGCGTCTGGTTTGCTTTCCAGATTGGCGAACCAAGCAGGATTTTTGTCCGCGCCGCCCGCCGACGCGGAAAGGAGGTAATCATTCCCATCACGCACGTAAACGACAGGATTCGTTCGCTCCAGTCCTGTTTTCCTTCCAGTGGTAGTCAAAAGCAGTATAGGTAAACCAACCATCCTGCCCCATATTTTCCCGCCGCTTTTACGATAAAGAAAAACATGAATACCCGTGACGGCTTTAAAAATCGTATTTCCTAGCGACGCCATTGTCTCACTCCTTTTGCTAAGCGAGACGCAGTACACTTTGTACTGCGCCTCGCTGCTGTCGTTTTCAGGAGAATTACGGCGCAATCGTAAATGTACTGCCCGCGCCGCGTCCGTACACTTCCGGCAGGTAGAACTCGTAGCCTGTCGGCGGAATCACGTTATACGTACCCGCCAAGCCCAAGCGAATCGTGTACACGTACTCATATGTGCCCGCAGGTAAATAAGTGCTGTACAACACCACGCGCTCATCACGGAACTCAATGTTGCTAAAATACCACCAACCCCAGCCGTATGCCAGCGGGTCACTCGCATCCAAGCCCGGCTGTGTGCCAATCTGCTGGCTGGTGTTCAGGTTCGGGTCAATGCCCTCGCTGCCCGCCGGAATCGGGTCTTCAATCACCACGTAATGCAGATCATTCGGCGCAATGACTGTCAGCCGCACCTGCACGACATCGCCCACGCGCCCGTCCGTAATCGGCGTATCGTCACCCAGCAGCGTATAACGCCGTTCAACGATAATCCCACGATCCAGCGGCTCAATCTCTGGCACAGGCAGATAAACATTGAGATACGCTGTATAGTACAATACGCCAGCTCCCTCACTGCGACTAATCATCAAGCGGTTCGCCTCGTCTGTCAGCAGTTCACCTACGCTCACCATCAGACGCTGCGTCTCACGCACATTGTCGGGAGTCGCGCTGCCTTCCACTAACGCATCACCGTTGAGCGCCACCGAATACGTATAATCGGCATTTAACTCGCCTGTCACCAGCATCCAATCGGTCAGCGCCATCACTGCCCACGCCGTTTCCTGCGTCGTCTCCCAGGCGTCTGCCGTGCGCGCGATCATCAGCCAGCGCACGATGTTGGGGATAAGCTCACTTTGCGGCGTCAGCATAATCAGCGTCTCCAGCACAATCGCCGTCGAGCGTGTATCGGTGTTCCAGTTCCAGTAATCATCCTCGACTTCATCCCAATGCGCGCCATTGGCACTCAGCGCGGCATTGCTCACCAGATTCGCCACCAATACATCGGTGCGGCTGGTATCGTCGGGGTTTATCATATGGAATGTCTGCGCAAGGAATGCCTGCGCGTAAAATTGGAGACGATCACGCACGTCATACAACGCCGCCGCGCGCGCTACATCCGGCGCACCGGAGCGCGCCAGTGCATAGAGTACGAAGGCTTGACGGTTCAAAATCCATGCGGGCTGCGTTTCATCAGGCACGACGAACGTACTGCTTAGATACGTTTGCGCGCTGCGAATCACATTGTCATCGACGGTAAAGCCCTGATTGCGCGCTTCCACCAAGCCGATGAGCGCATAGGCTGTCGTCAGCGGGTTGCTCTCATCCTGCACGAACCAGCCCCAACCACCATCGACCTTCTGTTCTGCATACAAACGCTGCAAGGCATAACCCACATTCGCGGAAAGCTGCTGTGCCAGTTCGGGGTCGCTTTGCCCCAAGCTGTCCAGCGCGCGGAACGTCATGATGTTGGGCAGGAAGCGGCTCACCGTCTGCTCAATACATTGATACGGATAGTTCTGAAGATAATTCAGCCCGTCAATCGTCGTCGCTGCCAGCGAGGGTTCAATGTTCACTGTCAAATTGCCCTGCGTGGCATCGAAGCTCTGCGGCAGCGCAATCGCTTCGGTGCGTGAACCTACTTCGCGCAGAATGCCACCTGTGCCGACAGTTTCTGGTGCAGAGTAGCGATACACAGGGATAAGTCGGTTATCGCCCTGTCCAAGTGGCGGGCGACTGGCATCGCTGAACGCGCCATCATTGCCATCTGCGAAGAAGATTAGCTCCACGTTCTGCGCATCGTCCACGACAACCTGCCACTCGAAGCGCTGGCGTGCGCCTGCCGGAACGCTCATCGTCTGCGTTTCTTCGCCAACAAAGGTGACACCTGTTGCTTGCAGCGTGGCGCGGACGTTCATCGTTTCGCCCGTGTTGTTGTTGACGACTGCCGCCAGCGTCACTTCATCGCCTACGACGAAAAAGCGCGGCGTTACGGGGCGCACCAGCAGCGGCTTTGTGCTGATGAGATCGAAGGTGTTTTGTCCAACCAGCGTTAGCCCATCGTCGCCTCTCGTCACGGCGCGCGCATCCAGCCGCCACGTCGTCAGATTATCCGGCAGCGTCACCTCGAACGTCGCCGTGCCGTTGTCGTCAGTCACCAGCGCCGGATTCCAGTACGCCGTATCGACAAAATTCTCGCGAATGTCAAAGATACCGCCTTCGCCAAAACCGCCGCCACCGCCTTTGATCGTGTCCAGTGTCTCTTGCGTCAATTGGTCGGTGTTGATCGTTAGCGCGCTCGACGTGCGTACACTCAAGCCTTGTGGACTGTAGAAGTAATCGAGAATCGGCGGGCTGTTGGGGTCGGCAATCGTCAGCGATGCCAGATCAGTCAGCGCGACGCCGACTTCCGCTTGTACCGGATTGCCCGCGTAATCCGTCGTGCGTATCGTATATGTGACGGTATCGCTAGGTCCCGCTTGTTCAACATTCGGCGTGATCTCAAGTGTGATCTGTTTCTGCTCATTGTTGACGTTCAGCGCCACCAAGCCCATGCGGAAGCTCGCGACAGGGTTCGTCTCATCGACACCCTTGACGATGAACACGCTGACGTAGACGTTCGGCCCCCAGCCCGGCTCGACCTTCAGCTCCACCGTCGGATCGTCGCCGCGCAACGTCGCGACCTGGGTCGCGATCACGCCCTCGCGCTCGGCCGCGACCAGCGCGGTCGCCTCGCGGAACGGCATGCGCACCTGCAGCCGCGCCGTCTCGCCGCCCTCGTAGCGCTTCTTCTCGGGCAGCACG
>CALMZT010001340.1 GCA_937870805.1 uncultured Chloroflexota bacterium | reverse complement strand
CTGGGTATCACCTCGTTCATCATCACGGTTTTGCTGTCGCTGGTGGTGGGCATTTACTCAGCGATCAAGCGGTATACGAAGTTCGATAACATTCTCACCGTGCTGACATTTATCACCTTCTCCATGCCGATTTTCCTGGTGGCGCTGTTAGGGATTTACATCTTCGCCGTCAAGTTTCGACTGTGGGGACTGCCGTATCTCCCTGTGCAGGGGATGTGGTCAACGCGCACTGATGGGTCACTGTGGGATCTGTCGTGGCATATGATTCTGCCGGTGCTGTGCTTATCGGCAATCAATATCGCTACGTACAGCCGCTTTATCCGCGCCAGCATGATTGAAGTGCTGGATTCCGAATACATCCGTACCGCGAAGGCGAAAGGCTTGGTTGATGGGCGCGTGGTGTACGTCCATGCGTTGAAGAATGCTTCGCTGCCGCTGGTCACGTTGATCGGGTTGAATATCCCGTTCATCCTGAGTGGGGCAGTCGTCACGGAGCAGATTTTCTCGTGGGATGGAATGGGGTTATTATTCACGCGCAGCTTGACCGCGTTGGATGCGCCTGTGCTGATTCTGTTTGTGATGATGACGGCAATAGCAGTGGTCGTCTTTCAACTGCTCACCGACATCGCTTATGCATGGCTGGATCCGCGCGTGCGTTATGATTAACTGAAAGAGAGAGAAAGTCGTCCCCTCTTTTTCAGCGTGCGAAAATTGAATAGACTGAGATTAGGAAAAATTTAGGGAGGCTAGGCGTGATGAATCAGGGCACGCATGTTTTGATTATTGAGGATGACGCGGCGGTTGCCAATGGGTTACAGGATGGCTTACAGCGAGACGGCTATCAGGTGACATGGAAGAACACGGGGGTTGAAGGCGTGCAGTATGCGCGCGAACACAGCCCTCATTTGATTGTGCTGGATGTGCGCCTGCCCGATGGGTCAGGCTTTGATTTTTGCAGGCAGCTACGCCAGTTGGGGCTGCGGCAGCCGATCTTGATGCTGACGGTGCGGCGTGATGAGATGGATAAAGTGCTTGGCTTGGAGATGGGTGCCGATGATTACGTAACCAAGCCGTTCAGCATGCGTGAACTGCTGTCGCGCATTCGGGCGTTGATGCGGCGCGCATATGGCGAATTGTCAATGTCGGACGCGGAACTGCTGTACGTGGGCGATCTGGTGATTGACCGCAGCCGGGGACAGGTGCGGCGTGGCAAAGAGTTGTTGAACTTGACGCCGATTGAGTTTCGCTTGCTGATCTATCTGGCACGGCATCATGGACAAGTGTTAAGTCGGGCGCAGATTTTAGATGCCGTATGGGGCTATAATGCTGATGTCGATAACGAACGCATTGTGAATGTACACGTGCGGCGTTTGCGTGAGAAAATTGAGTTTAATCCAAGCGAACCCACGATGATTTTGACAGTACCGGGTATTGGTTACAGATTGGTGAGTTAGTAGAAGTTATCAGTTGTCAGTTGTCAGTGAATGTGAGTACGAATCGAGTGGTTTGTTCATAAAAGCGCTGTGAAGATTCAGCAGGTTGTAACGATGAAGTTTGAAAAGTTTCGCAAGTCGATCCGCTGGCAACTGCCGATGAGCTACGCGGCGATTGCGCTGTTGTCAGCGGTGGCGCTAGGTACGACGCTGCTGTTGGTGCTGCGCGGTTACTACAGCCAGCGTGAGTACGATTACCTGCAAGGTAACGCCAACGCGATCAATTCGGTGGTGATGCAGATGGCGGAAGGCGATATGCCGATTGCAGCGATACGGACGCATCTGGAAACATATTCGTTTCTGGCACAGGTGCGTGTGCGGTAT
>CALMZT010001339.1 GCA_937870805.1 uncultured Chloroflexota bacterium | reverse complement strand
CGGCGTGTGCTGCTCGCGAGTTCAAATAAATAAATATCGGGGTTCGTGCGCTGTCCCGCGGCGTAAGCGATGAACCGTCCATCCGGCGACCATGTGGGCATCGCGCCATGAATCGCGAGCATGGACAGCCAACCGCGCTGCACGTCGAGTACATAAAGGGACTCAGCGGTGGATTCCGCGAACACGATCTGCCCGCTGCCCGGCAGGAAGCGCGCCGTATTCTGCGCTAGTATCACCAGCACCGCGCCGAAAATCAGCAGGGCGACGCTCACGCGCAGGCACAGCGCAGCCAATCAACTGCCCTCCGGGGTAACCTCAGGCGTCGCTTCAGCAGTCGGAGAAAACTGGAAACCAGGTGCGCGGCAGTCGGTCAAGCCCTGTTCGTACAGTCCGACGAGGCTGGAGTCCGTCGCAACGATGGCTTCTGCTAACGGATAACCCTCTTGCAGATACGGCAGCGCAGCCGGACAATTCCCGATCAGGATTTGCCCATAACCTGCCCAATAGTAGTGATAAGGGTTGGTTGACCCCGCCTCGATGGCTGTGGCGAACAATTGCGCCGCGCGCTCATAATCCAGCAGATCAATCTGTACGCGCCCCAATTCAAAGCTGCACAGAATGTTGCGCGGGTCGGCTTCCAGGCAGCGTGAGAGAAAGTCTGCCGCCTGGTTATCTTCGTTGACGTAGCGATTGTAGATGCGCCCCATATAGTAGAGAGCGAGTGCGTTGCGCGGATTCAGGTCGATGATGTCGCGCAGCGTGGCAATCGCGTTTTCGTACTCGCCAAAAGCCAGCAGTTCCAAATTGATGAGGTCAAAGACCGGATAGATGAGATTGGGAGCCATATCAAATGCGGTTTGAAAATCATTACGCGCCGAAGCGCTGTCGCCAAGTGTCGTTTGCGCGATCATGCCGCGCACGCGATAGGCATCCGGCGTATTCGGATCGAGTGCCAAAGCAGCTTCGGCAGTCGTTGCCGCGCGCTCATATTGTTCCAGATAAAAATAGGCTTCGGCAAGATATGCCGTTGCCTGTGCGTTATTCTCGTCCAGTCCCAGAGCCTGGTTAGCGCTGGCAATGGCTTCACCGTACTTCCCCGTTTGCAGCAGCGCGAACGCCTGAATTGCCCACGCATCCGACGAATACGGGTCAGCATTGATCGTGCCTTCAGCCGCTTCCACTGCTTCAGCGTAGCGCCCTTCGATAATCAGCCCCAGCGTCACCTGATAGTGAATCAGGACTTCGTTTGGCAACGCAGGCAGAATCGCCTCGTAGATGTCCAGCGCTTGTTCAATCGAGCCGCGCTGCCAGGCTTCATCTGCCTGTGTACGGCGCAGCGTGGGGTCTTCAGTCGGCGGAGCTGTGGGCGCTGCCGCCGTCGCCATGTTGTTTTCCGCTTCGCTGACGCGCTCGTTCATCCACTGCTGCACAGGCGGTCCAAAAGCGTCGCGGTAATTGTAGATTTGCACACCCACCAGAATCAGCCCTGCCATCAGCAGCCACGCCGCTGAGCGCAGCACCACGCGGCGCATATCCACGACGCGCGGCTTCTGGTTAGTGCGTGTATAGCGCTTGGGGGTACGCAGGTACATACTTTAGCCCCCGATAGGCGTGGGTATAACTATTGGCGGCGCAGTCGTCGGAATGCCTTCTGCGGAGAAGCCGGGACAGGCGGCGGCAGTCAAGCGCAGCCCATCACGCGCCGAGTCAACCACGGGTCCTGTCGTCTCGCCCGCATCAGCCAAAATCCGCAGGGCATCGGTCAAATCTGTCCATGCTTCATTACAGTCTCCCAGATAGTAGTGTGCCAAGCCGCGCACATACCAACACTGGATCAGGAAACCTGCGCCGGTATCATCAAATTCGCGGCAGCGGTCAAAGGCGTCAATCGCGCCTTCATAATTACGATTGCGGAAATACACATCACCTAACTGCTGCCATGCTGAGGGATTTTCGGGCGCGATTTGCACAGCGTCTTCGCAGTAGCCGCGCGCCTGATCGCGCCGCCCCACCTTCAAATACACACCGCACAAGCGCACCATCGCCCGCGCATTGCGGGGTTGCAGTGCCAGAATGCTTTCATACGTGGCAACCGATTCTTCGTCAAGATTGCGCGCCGAATAAAAGGCTGCCAATTCAAAACGTAAGCTCACCAGATTTGGAGCTAAGGCGACGGCTTGCTCCAGTTGGTCAATCGCTTCGTCGTAGCGTCCCAAAAACAGCAGCACGTTCGCATAATCGCGGTGGACAGAAGGGTTGTTCGGGTCTAATTCCAAGCCGCGTTCGGCATGGAACACCGCTTGCTGATAACGTCCAATATCGTTATAGGCTAACCCCAAAGCCGCGTACAGTGGACCAAAGTTCGCGTTCACTTCCAAGCCATTGATGCCAATCGGGATAGCGGTAGCTGCATCGTCATTGAATACCAGCGCGCGTGCTTTCAAAGCATAACCGCGCGGGTCATTGGGGGCACCTTCGATGATCTGATCGGCAATCGTGATGACCGGGGTGTAATCCTGTCCCGCGCCGTTGGAGAGCAGGTTCTCCATCATGATGCGCCCGTATTCATACAGATAATTGGGATCGTCGGGCTGCTGCGTGACAGCCTGGCGGAACAATTCTTGCGCGCCCGGCACATCGCCACTGAGGAAGAGTTCATAACCCTGTGTTGCCAGTGTGCTGGCGAAAGGCGTGGGCGTGGGAGCCATGCCGACAGCATCCAGCGCCACCAGTTGCAGACGGTCAAATTGAGCGTTCACGAAGAAGAGAAATACGCCGATAAATGCCGCAAAAATAACGATACTGCGCAGGGCGTTACTGCCGCGTCTCCGTTTGCGGCTGCCGAAAAACGGCTGTGAGTAATCGCGTTTGATATACATGTAGACTCCTAAAAACAAGAATGCCGGATGACAGTTCCCACCCGGCTTCTTCATCAAGTAGCGTAGTCCAAAGGGGATAAGGTGTCAAGTTGTGATTTCATCAGGCGCGGTGTAGGGGCTACGGCTTGGTACACGGCGCGTCTTTCAGATGAGCCAGAGCTTTTTTCATAGAATCACTGCGCTTGTCACCATCTCCTGCGACGTGACTTAACAAATCAGCCCGTCCACTTCCTTGATATTTCTTTCCTTTTTCCTTTTTCATCATGCCATCTAAAACATCTTTAGGTTTTTTCTGCGTGTCCCAATTTTTTGTTTTAATTTTCAGCCAATCGCACACCCCAGAGTCGGCTAACAACCATGCTTCTATTTCATCGTGCGCAATTACGAGCGTTATCCTTTCACGTTTAGCAATCATTTCAATTTTTTCGTAATCGCCACGGAATTGCTGCTGTTTTTGTTCATCAAAATCATGCAAAATGGCAATACAGTCACTGGCTTTTTTCTGCTTTTGTGCATCTTTGATTAACTCTTCGATTTGTGCTGCCAAACGGCTGATACCTCCACTGCCACCGGACGGAGGTCTAGGTTCTATCTTTACGAAAAATCCTTTTTGCTTAAGGCAATACCTTCGCCAATTAAGCGGCGAAACGGTCAAGACGGCGAACGCGAATGCCGCTGAAGGCGGTAAGGCGCTGCC
>CALMZT010001338.1 GCA_937870805.1 uncultured Chloroflexota bacterium | reverse complement strand
CGTTGACAGGCTTCCAGAGTGCGATGGCGTTATCGTTGTAAGGCGCATAGCGCTTCGGATCAGTCGGACCTAGAATCATCACCGTTTTCGCGCCCGCTGCTGCTGCCAGATGCGTCATCCCCGTATCATTTCCAATGTACATCAGGGACAGCGAAGCAAGAGCGGCTATCTCTGCGAAGGATAATTTGTCGACGAACTTGTGTACGCGCTGCTCAAGCTCCAGATTGGCGCGCAGCTTAGTCCAGACTTCCACACACAACTTTTCATCGCCGGGACCCCCGATGACGACAATCTGCGCACCTGTCTTTTCTGCCAGCCGCATCCCTAGTGCCGCGATGCTTTCAGGTGGATAGCGCTTGCTGTCCATTACCATGCCGGGATTACGCCCACCTGCCGGGTTCAAAACGATGAACTCATGCTCTTGGATGTGATGGCTGTGGATGAGCGTGCGTACCAGTTCTAATGCTTGCAAGCGTACCGGGATATTGGCACGGCAACCATCTGTGCTCAAACCAAGCGCGCGCGCAACGTCGAGGTAGACTTCGGCTTCATGGCGCGGGACATTGGGGTCGATGGCTGCGCGAATATTGTTGCCAAAGCCGCGTCCGGCGCTGTCAATACCCACGCGGTACGTTATGCCTGACGCCGCCAGCGCAAGGCTCATCAGCGGAGAGCGCACGAGCGAAACGGCAAGGTCATAATGACCCGCGCGGAGCTGCGAAACGAACCTGACAAAACCGCCCGGTGTATGTACAGGGAGCGCAGCATCGCCCGTATTCAATAAAGAATCTATATATGGATGTCCCTCGATTGTGGGCTTTGACCAACTGCCCACCACCCACGTAAGATGAGCAGACGGATAAGCGCGCCGCAGCGCCTTGAGTGTTGCTGTCGCCATGACAACATCGCCGATACAGCAGGGCAATATCAGCACGAGCCGCTTGACCTGCTGTGGATCGGGCGGTGTACGGCATGGAACGAGGCGGGAGAGTAATGCATAAATCATCGGTTACGAACAAGACCTCAACTATTGGCTAATCTAATATTACAGATTCGCGGTATATCTATCAATGTAACAGATTTTTCACAAATTCTTCGGAGAATTGCTGAGCTTTCGATTGACAAGCGTTGAGGATTTCTTGTAGGATTCAAGTGGACGTTTACTTTCTTTATTCATTACATTAATTCTCCGTTGTTCTAGCGCTGATAGGTTAACAATATGGCAACGAGTCAGAACGTCAGGCTTACAGGCTCACTGACAGCGCGTTTTAACCGCGATCCTTTAGGATTGGGGCGAACGGCGGGTCAGCGTGGCGCAGAAATTATTGCGGGCATCCGCGCCGAAATGATTCATACCCCAGAAACGCAGGCATTGAGCAAACTCAGCGGGCGGCTCACGGCGAAGACGATCATGGCATTGGAACGTGACGGGATGTTCAATTATATCCCCGCGCGCTATGAATCCATGACCGATCTTGCGCTGCGACACGCGCCTTTTGAAACGGGACTGACGCTGGTGGAGATCGCCGCCGGGTTTTCGCCGCGCTGCATCCATCTTGCCCGACGCATCCCCGAAGCGCAAGTGATTGAGATCGACCTACCGGATGTGGTGGTCGAAAAACGCAAGCGGCTGGAAAAACAGTCTGGCATCCGTATTCCCGCGAATCTTTCGTGGCGTGCTGCTGATCTCAGCCAGCAAATGTTAGCTGAAGTGTTGAACTATCGCCTGGTCGATGTGGTGATTGCTGAAGAAATGCTGCTGTACTTCGCAATGGACGACTGCCGCCATATCCTGCAACAGATCTGGGGCAGCCTCAAACGCGGCGCTTACCTTGTGTGCAGCATTGGCTATCGCCCTGGCATCCAGCAGGCACATCAAGCCGCACGCTTCTTCAACCGACAGGCAGGCAACTTCCTCGGCTCTGTGCGCAGCGAAGACGAAGCCAAGCGTTTGTTTGAACAGTCGGGTTATGACGAAGTTCAAGTGATGCGTATCTCCGAGCTTGCAGCCGAGCGGAAGCTGCCTGAAGTGCCCGCCGACATCGAACTGGTGGTGCTGGCGCGGCGGTTGTAGTCTTTATCAAGTCAAGCTGGAAAGCGTGTCCCAACAGGGCACGCTTTTTTATTGTCCAATTTTTGTGTTCGGCGCGGCGGGTGTACACTAGTGGAGTGTATGTAATGGAGAGTGTCTAAAGAGGTTGTTATGCCAGTCATTGATCCTAATATTCTGCGTGAAATTCCACTGTTTGAGATGTTCGACAATGCAGAACTCGCTACGCTCGCCGAGCAAATGGAAGAGGTGAACATCCTGGCGGGTCAGCGCGTTTTCTCGATGGGCGACCCTAGCGGCAAAATGTTTGTCGTTCACGAAGGCAAAGTCGAACTTCATCTACAGGACAAAGCCGATGAGCGTGTACATTTAGGCGTGGTTGAACAGGGCGATATGTTTGGTGAACTGGGGCTGCTGCACAATGAGCCGCGTACCGCCAGCGCCAAAGCGCTTGTGAATACCAAGCTGATCGCCATTGATCGCCATGACCTTGAAATTCTGTTCACACAGCATCCTCACGCTGCGCTGGACATGATGACCATGCTCGGTAAACGTATCCGCGAAGCGAATCTACTCGTGCGTGAACGGGTGACAACACGCAACGTCAACGA
>CALMZT010001337.1 GCA_937870805.1 uncultured Chloroflexota bacterium | reverse complement strand
TGAAGAATAACTGTTCAGCACCTGGTTGGTATCCAGGCGCTGATATACGTTCGGTAACAGATGTATGGCAACAAACCGGGTCTGAATATACAGAAAAGAGGACAAATGATACATGTAATGGCAGTTTCTACAGTCACCGACAACGACAAATTCCAGGGTTCCCTGAAGCAGGCGTACGCTCGCCTGCCTAAAGGAGCTAAATGGGTCCTGGCAGTGGCGAGCACCGACCAGACCAAAGCGGTGAACATCTTCGTTCATGACTCCCTTGACACTGTTAAGCGATTCTTCGAGGAGTATGCCAGTCCCTTTGGCACGACGGAGTATTTTGAGGCTGACGCCGCTAACGCTGTTGGCCTCCCGAAGCATTAGCTGCCAACACCAGCACAAGCCGCCACAAGTCTTATTTGACAGTTCAGATTGATCGGCTGAGAGCGCTAAAACTAGCGTTAATCGGGTTGCCCTTCAGCGTACACAGGCACTAGGTTCTGTTGACATTTTAGCGCAACCAGATTAACGAGCTGACGAATTGCAGGAAACCAAGATAACGGCTTGCCAGCTTATCAAAACGCGAAAAGATACGCCGAAAATGCTTGATCTTGCCGATAAAACACTCAATCAGATGCCGTTCCTGATAGCGCCACGCATCATACTGGCGTGGTTGTTTGGCGTTCTGCTTGGGCGGGATCACCGGTTCAGCGCCACTGGCGATGATTTCATCCACAAAATCCTGCGATCCGTAGCTGCGATCTGCGATGACAAAGTCAAAGTCCAGATCGGTAATCAAGTCCTGCGCTTGGATGATGTCATGACGCTGTCCAGCGGTCAGGTACAAGCGCAGCGGACAACCCAACCCATCCACCGTCACATGGATTTTGGTGCTAAAGCCGCCACGACTGCGTCCCAACGCTTGCTCGGCTTGACCACCGTTTTTTTGTGGCTCCCGCAGCACTGGCATGGGCACGCACAATCGTGCTGTCCACCATGCCATTTTCCATATCGGGGTCATCAGCAAAGTGTTCAAGCATCCGTTCCCACACGCCGTTGTCACACCAGCGAGCAAAGCGCTTATACACACTATTCCAGTTGCCCAATTCTGCGGGCAGCAAGCGCCATTGTGCGCCACTACGGCTTATCCATTTCACGGCTTCCAGGAAACGACGGCATTGTGCCTCGTTTCCCACATAGGCATTCGGGTCTTGGCGCAAGAAATCCCGAATGCTCGTCCATTGATCGTTGGTTAGTCTCACATCTGTCATGTGGCTAACCCTAGCAGATTTTTGTCAAACGTCAACAGAACCTAGTTAACAACCAGTTTGCCTCATGAACCTTCTCTTTTTCCACTCCATCCACCACTTAACGTGGTGCTACCCACCGAATGGCATAAGATTATTTTAGCACAAAAGTTCTGTTGTGGTCAAGGAGTAAATGTGTTACACCCAGGGCGATTGCAAAGTCAGGGGATTGAAAAAGGAGAGACAAGCGCAGTAAGGTTGAGTTGACAAAAACCGACCTTAAAGGGAGTCTCTCCAGATGAAGCATAACATACAAAATGGGTTAGCTGGATTAGCCAGCGAGGGAAAAGTATTTTCAGTGACAGGACTGAAGGTGGCCTTAGAGCAGCTTACTGACCCGCGCAAACCGCGCGGGGTGCGCTATCGACTGGTCGATTTGCTGACGTTACTGGTGTTAGCAAAGTTGGGGGGAGAAGATAGCCTCAAAGGCATGGCCGAATGGGTACGATTGAGAGGCCATAAACTGGTTCAGTTATTGCAATTGGAACGGAGCGGTCTGCCGCATGAGACCACCTATGAACGGGTCTTGGATCGGATGGACTGTGAGGAGGTGGAGCGGGTCATCGGTCAGTTTTTTGCTCAACAAGGCACGTCTAATAGCAGCGTGATACTGGATGGAAAAGTCTTGCGGGGCACAATTGCGGCAGGCGAAACACACGGTGTTCATTTGCTGGCGGCTTACGCGCCAGAGCGCGGGGTCGTGCTGCTGCAAGTGGAGGTCGAACGCCAGACCAATGAGATTACCGCTGCTGCGCGTGTTCTGGAAGCGCTGGATTTACAGGGTCGTGTCGTTACCGGGGATGCCATCTTTACTCAGGTGAGTTTGTGTGAGCAGATTGTGCAAGCTGGTGGGGATTATGTCCTGCCGGTCAAAGCCAACCAGCCGGCTCTGCGCCAGGCGATTGCTGCTGTCTTCACCCCGCCTGCTGTTGCTGCCGGACACAGCGTGATTTCCTTACCTACACAGGAAGCCCAGACCACCAGCGCCGGGCATGGTCGCCTGGAATATCGTTATCTGACAGTCAGTTCGCAACTGAATGACTATCTCGCCTGGCCGCAGCTTGGACAGGTCTTTCGCTTGCAACGCCTCGTTCAATCCAAGCAAACTGGCAAATTGACCTATGAAGTCGTGTTTGGCATTACTAGCCTCTCGGCTCAGGCTGCTTCGCCGCAACGCTTGCTCCACCTCATCCGTACCCACTGGCACATTGAGAACCGTTTGCACTATGTGCGCGATGTCACCTTCCATGAGGATGCCTGTACCATCCGCCAACCCACCCGCCAGCGTCTCCTGGCCTGCCTGAACAATCTGGTCATTGGCTTAATCCGCCAGACCTCCTTTAACTATGTCCCTGATGCCCGCCGCTTTTTCGCCCTCCACGTCGAGTCCGCTTTTCATTTACTCCTTTGATGACTTTGCAATCGCCCTGGCCTCATTCGACTATACTGACGCTGCTATTATGGCACTCTCGGAACGCCTGCAAATTACTAAAGTTTGTACTTTTGATCGACGCGATTTCGGCATCTTTCGTCCCAAACATTGCGATTACCTGGAATTGTTGCCCTGAATGCTTGGATAAATCGAGGGCTTGACCATCTGCCAAGCCCATGCAAATTCATCTTTATCCAGCTAAATCGACTGCTTCACCCGCGTACTCGCCTGTCACCGAAATGTTGCCTTCGCTGTCGTATATATACGTCAATGTCCCTTCAGCATCACCGCTGACCGCAACCTCTAGCGAAAAATCGCTCACGCCATAGCTGCTGAAGCCTGTGCCGGTCATCGAAAACCCTTTAGAGAACGCACAATCGCTCAAGTCAAACTGCTGTCCCTCATCCGTCGCCTCAAATGTCAGTGAACCGCCATAGGTGCAGCCAACTGCTGTCGGTGTCTCCGCATCCCAAAAATAATACTCCGGCAGGTAGTAAATTTCATTGTAGGCTGCATTGAGCGCCTCCACTGGATCAGCGTATACTGTCGCTTCTACCGGAGCATTCGGCACATAATCAGTAGCGATCACCCCGTCGCAGCGCATTTCCCGTTCATCCGGCATTTTGTCCTCGACCAGAAATGCAGTGATGATGGCATCCGGGCATTCGTTACCCCAGGCGTAGGTAATATGTGCGCCGCCATCCGTTGTAATCGAATAGCCATCTTCCAGGCGGCTGTATACCCGTTCCCCGTTTTGAACCGGCGTATAAGCGTCGGCGGTAGCACCCAGAACAATCGTCGGCACACCCGGCATCGTCAGCGGGGCAGGGCGTTCGTCAACCGGCTCACCCGGCCAGAACACGCATGGCAAATCCCCATAAAAAACGATGTCAAAACGTGGGAAAGACTGCTCAACTTCATCGCCAGCGCGGATATAGGCTTCGGCGCGTTCCTCCGGTGTGAAGTCGCGCGTCATGTTGGCAAACCATCTCCGAAACCCGGCTGGCTAAAGACATCAGCGATGCGCCGTTCCCATTCCCCAGACTTTCGGCCTCTGTTTCGGTAACAACCGTGAAAAATGCCCCACTCAGATCGGTCAGGATACGATGGGCATAGACACCACTCCATTGATTTTGGGCATGTTTGAGCAGATTAACTAAATCTCCGCCCTTGCCGTACTGAGCCTGAAAAACATCCCGGATGATAATCATTGGATAGTCCTTTTCCTATTTAAAAGCACAACGTCTGTGCGCCATTGACCAGAGCTTCAACCGCAGTGGCCGCGCCGACGATCTGCCCACCGTCTATTAACTGTTCCTGGGTGATATTGCGTGGTTTAGCGCAAGCGCCGCACACCCATAATTCCCCGCCATTGGCAACAAACTGCTGTACGAGGTCACTCAAAGGCGCAAAGCCATTCGCCTGCAAACCGTCCGTATAGCCTTGAGTTGCAACCCACACCCCTTCAATCGTAAGTAAGATGGTTGTTCTCTGCTTGGAATTTAAGGCAGTGTTGCCCACCACAAAGGTCAGTGACGCCCGTTCAACGTCGTCTTTACCATGTGTGTTATGAACCATGATGTGTCCCATAGCCTGTTCTCCTTTTACTTATTCTGACTATCGTCGGCGGATCAGGTAACGATCACCTTGATGTTGGGCGATCTCCTGTCCTGCCATTCGGCACCAGGGTGGCAAATCGGTTGCCACACTGGGGTCTGTCGCGCGAATTTCAAGCGTCTGTCCGGGTGAAAGACGGCCTACCAATGCAGCAATTTCATCGAGTGGCCCGTCTCCACAGCCCTGGTCGCCAGCATCATAGAAGGCATCAGCCCCAAATATGGAAACCGGATGTTCTTTAGCCTCCGTTTGAGGCGAGGCTGCGTTCGCGAGTGCTTTCAAGGCGGCATCTCGTTCGGCATCATCAAGCGCTTTCCGTGCGCGGAAATTGATACCCAGAGTACCGAAGTTCGCGGCGCTGGATTGCTGTGGCGCACCACCGAACACATCATCCCGCCAGGTAATCTCGAAACCGACAAAGCCTGCTTCCAAAACGACGGCTTGCAGTTCTGTTTCCAGCAAAGCACCGGCAATGCAGCCCGTCCAGAGATCAATCTTTTGCTTGGCGCTGGTCGGCACTGCCTTCTGCACGATGAGGTCTCCAATTTGCAGGCGGCCACTGGGTTTCAAGACACGCGCCATTTCCTTCAAGGTTGCAGCTTTGTCCGGCATCAGGTTCAGGACGCCGTTTGAGATGATGACATCAGCCCAACCATCTGGGGCGGGGATAGCCTCTGCATATCCTTCGAGAAATTCGACATTGGAGAATTGTCCTTCTGCCGCGCTGCGTTGCGCTTTTGCCAGCATCGCCGGGGTCATATCGACGCCAATAACCCTGCCCGTAGCCCCCACCATTTTTGCGGCGATCAAGCTGTCTATGCCTGCGCCAGAGCCAATATCTATCACCTGTTCGCCAACGTGTATTTCACCAATACTGAAGGGATTGCCTGTACCCGCGAATGACTC
>CALMZT010001336.1 GCA_937870805.1 uncultured Chloroflexota bacterium | reverse complement strand
CGGCATTTCGATGCTGATGGTCAATGGCGGCGCGGATATGCTCAGTATCGAACTCGGCATTTTGGGACCCAATTACACGTTGGCATCGGCGTGCGCGACTGGCGCGGATTGCATCGGTCACGCTTTTGATCTCATTCGCCTCGGACGCATCGACCAGGCGTTAGCGGGCGGCGCAGAAGCCCCTGTTATTCGCATCGGCATCGCGGTATTTGATCGTCTCGGCGCACTATCGCGCGAAAACGACACGCCCGAACGCGCCTCACGCCCTTTCGATAAGACCCGTACAGGGCTGGTATTCGGAGAAGGCGCAGGCGTACTGGTGCTGGAAGAAATGGAATACGCCAAAAAGCGCGGCGCGAACATCATGGCAGAACTCGTCGGCTACAGCTCAACCTCCGACGGCTACCATATGACCGCGCCGCATCCCGAAGGCATTGGCGCACGCCGTACAATGAGTATGGCGCTGGATGACGCTCAACTAAATCCTGTCGATATCCACTACATCAACGCGCACGGCACAGGCACAGCGCTCAATGATGTCGTGGAAACCAAAGCCGTTAAACATGTTTTCGGCGAACACGCCTACAACATACCGATGAGTTCCACCAAGAGTATGACAGGGCACGGCATGGGCGCGACGGCTGCCATCGAAGCAGGCTTTGCAGTTTTGTCGATGCGTGACCAGATTGTGCCGCCGACCATCAATCTCAATGAGCCTGACGCAGAGTGTGACCTTGACTATGTGCCAAATCATGCGCGTGAAATGAAGGTACACACGACGATGAGCAATTCGTTTGGCTTCGGTGGTCACAATGTCTCGCTGGTGTTCAAATCATTCAATGGCAATAAACACTAATGGTGCGGCTTCTTACCTGCTGCACTCTACCCACTGTCAACTGACAACTGTGAACTAGCATGATGGATTTAGATCAATTTCAAGACTTTATTGGTGCGCGCTTCAACAACCGGGACTTATTGCAGCAAGCGTTGACGCATCGTTCCTATCTCAACGAGCATTTTGACTCAGATGTGCGCGATAACGAGCGCCTGGAGTTTCTTGGCGACGCGGTATTAGATTTCATCGCCGCCGACATGCTTTACTTGCGTTTTCCCGAACTGCCCGAAGGCGACTTAACACGCCTTCGTTCGGCGCTCGTTCGCACCGAAGCGCTTGCCGAATTCGCCGGACAATGCCACATCGGTGAAGTGCTGCGCGTCGGCAAAGGTGAGGAAAACACAGGCGGGCGCGCACGTCGCAACAACCTGTGTCGCGCTTTTGAAGCAGTGATCGGCGCGTTGTACCTCGATCAAGGCACCGAAGCCGTTAAGACCTTTATCCTGCCGCGTATGCTGGAACTATTAGAGCGTGTCAAAACTGAGGCGCTGGAAAAAGACGCCCGCAGCCGTCTGCAAGAGTTCAGCCAATCGGCGTTCAACGTCACGCCAACGTACCGCAAAGTCTCCGCGATGGGTCCCGACCACGACAAAGAATTTCTTGTCGAAGTGGTGATCGGGGAGAACGTTGTCGGGCAAGGCACAGGCAAAAGCAAACGCTCTGCCTCGCAAGCCGCCGCCACCGATGCCCTCTCACGACTCGTACCAGCAGCAGAAACATTGGCTGAAATCGAACCCGCAACGCAGCCAACACCCGACCCCGAAATCTGATAAATGTGTAACGTGCTGCGCCCTCTCTCCCGACGAAGCGCCCTAATCTAATGGAAAAATCAGTTAGATTGCTAACAATGGGCTTAAGCCCATTGCCGAAACAGATTGTTAGCATTTATTCTGATTTGTCCATAAGTTCTACTTCTCTTTCTTAACTTGGCGTTCTTGGCGACTTGGCGGTTAATCGTATTTCACCGCCCTAGGAACACTCCCACCACCACGAGCGCATGATCGGACGCGCTGCTATCCACCACCAGCCATCCCGAAGCCGACAAATTGCGCAGCCATACAAAGTCGATGCGCGCAGTTTGTGTCGTGCGTTGCAGCGTTGCCGACAGTTCTAACGGCGCGCCTTCCACTGGATCAACAAACAATGCCTCTCGCATACTTTGGATCAGTGGACTGTCAGGCACGTTGTTGAAGGTGCCGCCGATGATCGTTCGTCCTAAAATCCCATCGGGATGCTGCAAGCGAATCAGCGCAAAAATCTCATTCAACTGGCGCTGTTGATCTTGTTCTACATCTTCCAATTGACGATCAGCCGAAGTGGTAAGAAAACCCAACCATGTGTTGTAAATCGTCACGATGCCGTTATCAGGGCGAATCTGCACGCGCTGTACGCCTGTTTGCGCACCTACACTGGTCAACAGATTACCGTCGGCAAACACAATTTCGACGTTCGATAACACCGCAAGTCCCTGTAAGCCCTCGTTGGTAGCGAAAAAGCGCACGTCCATACCCAGCCGCCGCCCTAACCACAATGGCTGATCGACGCCAAAACTGCTCATACGCCCCGCATCAGTCATTTGCAGCATGACCACGTTCGCGCCGCTTTGCTCAATCGTGTCTGCAATCGCCTCCAGATCGTAGTAGTAATACTCGCTTTCCACCAAAGACAGCGCGCCACCGCCTGAGTTATAACCACGACGAACACTGGCCGCTAAGGTGGTATTATCATTCAGCGCGTATTGCAGAACCAACTTCGGCAGGGTAACGGTATTGGCGTCATCGAGTT
>CALMZT010001335.1 GCA_937870805.1 uncultured Chloroflexota bacterium | reverse complement strand
CAGGTTGATTGGGGATTGCTGGCGACGCTGGCGCTGTGCTTATTTGCCTTATTGCCCTTAACGGCACAGGGCGGCATTGTACATGGACATGATACGCTGCTGCACGCGCACCGTATGGCGGAAATGCAGCGCAGTTGGTCGCATGGGTTGCTATTTCCAACTTGGGCAGAGACGTTTTATTATGGCTACGGCTCACCTGTGTTCCAATATTATTCTCCCCTTGCCTATTATTTTGGCAGCGCACTCATGACCCTCGGCTTCAATGTCGTGAACGCGATTCGCTTACTTATAGCTTGTTCGCTGTTAACGGCAGGTGCGGGAATGTACCTGTTTGGACGTGAACATTTTGGCAAGGCAGGTGGTGTGCTGGCTGCACTGTGCTACGTTTACAGCCCTTATTTACTCTACACTGAACCCTATACGCGCGGCGATTATCCCGAACTGCTGGCGTTCGGCGTGTTTCCGTTTGTCATATGGCGCTTTGAACGTTTGGCGAGGCGTGGTGCTGCGTTTGATGTCATGTGGGCGGCGTTGAGCATTGTGCCCCTGATACTGGCGCACAATCTGATGGCGGTGGCACTGTTCGCCTTGCTAGTTGCTTGGCTTGCGTGGCGCGCCCTGACGCGCACGATAACGCTGAGACGTTGTGGGTTGACGTTGGCGGCAGCGGCATTAGGTGTCGGATTGATGACCACCTTTTGGCTGCCTGTTGCATTGGAACGCGGCGCGGTGCAGATTGATAATGTAGAACTCATCACGCAAGATCGGCGGCGTGACTTCTTTGAGTTCTTTATTCCCGCGCCGCGCTTGTTTGCCTTCAACTCACTGACAGATGAAGGCGCAGCCAATGGGATTCAGATGCATTTGAATATAGGCGTGCCCCAGTGGACACTAGCGATCAGTGGAGTAATTGGAACAATGCTTTTTTACCGCCAAGACGCCAAGAGCACCGAGAAAAGAAGTAGGGAGTTTTTGATCTTTTTCGCACTTGCGGCGTTGGCGATGATTTTTTTGATGCTCCCCATCGCCTTTCCAATTTGGACAAATTTGAGCCTACTCAATTATATGGTCTTCCCCTGGCGCTTTTTGGGACCGCTGGCGTTTTGTTTGGCGCTGCTGGCAGGCGCAAATGTACGATGGCTGAAACGACTGCCCAAATATGTTGCGTCCGCCTTTTATGCGGTGTTTCTACTTACACCATTGGCATTATCACTCCCGCTGCTGTATATGCCATCACGCTACACTGCACCGTTGGACACCTCTGTAGCGGCGTATTTGAAGGGCGAAATCGACGGCTCGATAAGTTTAGGCACAACGGCGTACAACGAGTTTTTGCCCGCAACAGTCTATGTGCTTCCGCCCGTGACTGAGCGCTTGATTGGGGAATTTACGAGCGGCTATCCGATAGACCCTGCACACCGCGAAAATCTACCAACTGGTGTCACGCTGGATTTACTGGAACATCAACCTGAACGCACTATATGGCGAGTAAACACTGCTGCGCCGTTTACACTCGAAGTCTTGATCTTCGACTTTCCCGGCTGGCGCGCACAGATAGACGGGCAGCCTGTCCCTATCACACCTTCCGATCAATATGGTTTCATCACATTTCCTGTTCCTGAAGGCGAACACACCATTACGCTGTCGATGGGTTCGACGCCTACACGCGACGTAGCAACAGCGATTTCTGTTGTTGCGATGTTGGTACTGGTTGCGTTTAGCGTCTATCTGTGGCGTAAACAAAGCAACGTTGAAACGCCAGTTTCAGAAGAATCATTCCCTCATTGGCGTTGGACAGTTGTTGTAGCAGGCATTGCGCAAATAGTCATTATTGCGCTGTTTTTGCGTGAGGGAGTAGCATGGCTCAATTCGCCGTTGGGTGCAGCATTACCTGCACAGTATCAGGTTCAATACCAGCTTGGCGATCAAATGCGCCTATTAGGTTACGATGTTTCTGCAACCGAAGTGCGTCCCGGCGACCAAATTGAAATCATGCTGTACTGGTATGCGCCGCAGCCGCCAGCCTATAACTATTCGAGTTTTGTGCATGTGTCAAATGGTGGTCCGCCGCTAGCACAGTTGGACAAAGCGCGCGTGGCGGATCGTCCTGCTTCGGCATGGACAGCCGATGGTTATCTGCGCGATCAGTATCTTGTTTCGCTGCCTGAAAATATGCCGCCGGGCGAGTATCAAATCCTCATTGGTGTCTACACCTGCGAGACACGTCCGGCAGGTGAGTGTGGCAACGGAGATCGCTTACAAGTCATTGACGCTAATGGTGACGTTACAGGTGACAGCATTGTATTGGGAACGCTAGTTGTGCGCTGATGAGTGCAGCATATTATAACGCTAGCAGTCCATAAGCCGCCGCGAGAATTTGTATTGGATGGATACTGCGCGCCCCCGTCGCGTGTGTGATTTGCCAGCGACACGTCTCGCTGTCACAGATGACGGGCTTTTGCGTGCCGATTTGCTCCACTTGATCGAACAGCGGCTTGCCCACTGCCATCGCAATGTCGTATTTTTCCGCTTTCAAGCCATAAGTCCCGGCAATCCCACAGCACGCGGCGTCTGCTAACCGCACGCTTAAGCCTGGAATGAGTTCAAACAGTTCAAGCGCAGGCTGCCCCATGTGATGCGCTTTTTGCTGGCACGGCGCATGATATAGCAGTGTTCCATCAAAATTCAGCGCCTTAAAATCGGTGCGCAGTTCGCTGCGCTGATGAAGCAGCAGCAAAAACTCGCTGAGGTCGAAGGTGTCTACGGCGACGGTATCGCGTTCAGGATGTTCCAGCCGCAGAATTTCGCGGTAATCAGATTTAAGGCTTAATGTGCAGGAGGTGCTTGCCCCGACAATCGGAATCCCGGCACGCGCGTAAGGGGCAAGCCAGTCGAGATTGCGCATGGCATAGCTCTTCGCAGCGTCGAACTCGGCGTTAGACTGCATCGGCAGCCCGCAGCAGTTTTGCGGCGGCAGTTCCACGTCATAGCCGTTGTGCGCTAACACCATCACTGCCGCTTTGGAAACCTGTGTCTCAAAGTAGTTACCCGCGCATGAATGAAAATAGGCGATTTTGCCACGCACAGGCGCGCTAGGTTGCGGCTTGTGGCGCGCGAACCAACCGCGAAACGTCTGGAACTGAAATCTGGGCAGCGGGGCATCACGATGGACGCCGATAATTTTCTCGGCAAGATAACGTGCAGGTTTGATCTTCGCGCCGAAGTTGAAGAGCGGCGCAATCCAGCGTCCATATTTGCCCATCAATTCTGAGCGACCTAAGAGCCGATTGCGCAGCGGGATTTTGCCATCATACAGTCGTTCGCGTGCTCGTGAATTCATCTCCATGATCTTCACATCATGTGGACACACCATCGTGCAGATGCCGCAGCCGGAGCAG
>CALMZT010001334.1 GCA_937870805.1 uncultured Chloroflexota bacterium | reverse complement strand
GGGCATCGGGCGCAAGTTCATTTTGTAGGGGGACATGCCCGTGAACAGCGGATAGAGCACGCCGACGCACAGGTTGTGAATGTCCATGCGGAAATAATGGCTCTGCGCGTTGAGGTCGCCTTCAAGCTGGCGCGAACTGTTGAGGTCGATGATCTGCAACTGCGTGCCATCCCAGTAGACGTGTTCGAGCTTGTGATCCATGTAAACAATGCCCTGCCGATGCGCCAGCTTGAGCGTCTCGGCAAATTGCAGCGCTAATGCCAAGCCTTCTTCGCTGGGCAGACGCCAGCGGATATTGGGCTTATCGGGGCGCATGAGGTACAACAGATTGAGCGTGCGCGGCAGACACGTCAGCGTGAGATAGGGACGCCAGCCCTGTTCGGCGTAGTCGGGCATGGATTGGACAAAGGTGGGCGCATCGTGGCGAAACGAGACGATCTCGCCGCCCGCAGGCGCTTCACTGGTCGAAGACAGATAGCCACAGTCGAGCAAATTTACGATTTGCGGATTTGCATCGAGCCGCGAGAGTAGGTTCGCTTCATTGGCAAAGGCACGATACTCCCAGCGCAAATCACCGTTGGGCGATAAGTGTTCGGGGCGCAGCACTTTGAAGGCGACGATTTGACCGCTGCGTAAATCGCGCGCTTCGAGCACGCGCGCGTAATGACCGAGCGCAAACGTGTCGATAAACTGGTCGATCTGGTATAGCTCTGACAGGTCCGGCATTGTTAAAATATCCCTACTCATTTGGGATAAATTTGGGATAAACGTCTACTGTACCATATTTGGTCTTATTCAGTCAGGCAAAATTTTAACGAAAGGCAATTGCTTGATACTATTGATTTGTCATAGGATAGAAAGGGCAACGGTGCAATTTTGTTACCCTGCTTGCATGATGTGGCTTGTTCAGTAGAATAAGAGTAACACGATGTTGCTGAGGAGTGACCGCGATGTACGGTCCAGAGCATGGAATGCGCCTACGTGGAAGTGCCCGTTCGGATACCGGACAGGTGCGCGAAAACAATGAAGACAATGTTCATCTCTGGACACAAGATAATCTTGTGCTGGCGATTGTTGCCGATGGGATGGGCGGCGCGGTAGCGGGCGAAGAAGCCAGCCGTATTGCCGTTGATACTATCCAGAAAAGTTTGCCACAGAGCGATGGGACGATTGGACTCATCGATCAGGATGACCTTTCCGACAAACTGGTGGAAATCATTCGCCGCGCCAATATGAATATCGTGCAGCGTGCGCTGTCGCAGCCGGAACTGCGCGGCATGGGCACAACGGTCACGCTGGCAATCGTGCGCAATAGTCAGGTGACGGTGGCGCACGTAGGCGACAGCCGCGCTTATCAGATCGACGGGCATGATGGTTCGATTACGCAAATCACTTCCGATCACAGTTTTGTCGAGGCATTATTAGCGGCTGGACACATCACACGCGAACAAGCTGAAGATCACCCCATGCGCAATGTACTGTATCGCGCACTCGGTCAATCTGAAGAAATTGATGTCGATTTGTACTTTCAACGACTGCATATCGGGGATCGACTCGTGCTGTGTTCGGATGGCTTAACGCGCCACGTTCGTCCCGAAGAAATTGCCCAACTGGCGTTGGGCGACGAAAACCCCGAAGTCATCAGCCAGAAGCTCATTGACCTGGCTAACAAGCGCGGCGGTGAAGATAACGTGAGCGTGATCGTCGTGAAACTCGAAGCAGGCGACAATGTGAAAGATAAAGCCCGCGCCGCGACCTACGAAGAAGACGAAGACACAATCTTCCTTGACAAAAAGCCGCTCCCGCAACCTGAAAACAGCGACACACTTGATGATACGCTGATTGGCGAACGGCGTGATGCCCCACGACTGAAAATCTCATATGCCAGTGGCGAAGGACGCGACCCCTTCACACCTAAGCAGTAGCGCTTCGTGCGACGAATGGCAACAGGGGATCCCGAAGTTGACCATGCGGGATAATTAAGCGTATCCCCGTTTTACACTTAAGCCAGCGCCTTTTATAATAGTGGGCAAGTGTTTGTTATCCACAGGTTGCCCCCACATGTCGCTTCTCACGACGTATCAAGTCAGTAAAGAATTTGGTCCCGAAGAAATTTTCAGCAGCATCACGGTAGAAGTCCCGCACAAGGCACGCATCGCGCTTGTTGGACCGAACGGCGCTGGCAAAACCACCCTGCTCAACATCCTCTATGGAAATGAACCGCCAACGACAGGCAGCGTGACCCGCGCGCGCGGTCTACGGCTTGGCTTTTTACCACAGCGCCCGGAAGTTGAAGGCGAACATGCGCTGTACGAAGAACAACTGCTTGCCTTTAGCGATTTGCTGCGCCTGCAAGAAGACATCACCCATCTGGAAAATCAAATGTCGTCAAGCGCTGACACGCATCCCGATGCGCTGAAGAGGTACGGCGAACTGCAAGAGGAGTTCGAGCGTTTGGGCGGCTATACCTATGAGAGCCGCATCCGTATGGTGCTGCAAGGCATGGGCTTTGCGCCGGAAGACTATCAAAAGGCGCTCAACGTGCTGTCTGGTGGGCAGAAAACGCGCGCGCTGCTGGCACGACTGCTGCTGCAAGCGCCCGATGTGCTGCTGCTGGACGAACCGACCAACCATCTGGACATTGAAGCGGTGGAATGGCTAGAACATTTCCTCAAAGATTTTCCCGGCGCGGTAATCGTCGTCAGCCATGACCGCTACTTCATGGATACTGTTGCATGCACCGTTTGGGAACTGGATTTTGGCGAGCTGGCGACGTATCGCGGCAATTACAGCCACTATTTGCAGCAGCGCGGGGAACGCTATGAACGCTTGCAAAAAGAATTTGAAGCGCAGCAAGCGTTTATCGCCAAAGAAGAAGAATACATCCGCCGCAACATCGCCGGACAGAACACCAAGCAGGCACAGGGACGCCGCACGCGCCTTGAACGGTTGAAGCAAAACCCCGAACGCTACGGGTTGGTGAAACGCCCACACGCGCGCCAGAACATGAAGCTGAAACTGACCAGCAGTGGGCGCAGCGGAGATCGCGTGCTGTATACCAAAGGACTCGTCGTTGGGCATGACAAGCCGCTGTTCAAAGCGCCGGATATTTCACTCCTGCGTGGCGAAACAGCGGCGCTGATCGGTCCTAACGGCGTCGGCAAAAGCACGTTTCTCAAGACGATACTCGGACAGCTTGCGCCGCTGGCAGGCGAATCACACTTAGGCGCGGCGGT
>CALMZT010001333.1 GCA_937870805.1 uncultured Chloroflexota bacterium | reverse complement strand
TCAAGCTTGCGGCAGCCGAGCTGGCGAGGGCGAAGCGGCCGGTGATCCTGGCCGGGCATGGCATTCTGATCTCGGGCGCCGGCAAGGAAGTGCTGGAGTTCGCCGAGCACACCAACACGCCGCTGGCCATGACGCTGCTAGGCCTGGGCGGCATCCCCGCCAGCCACCCGCTGAACCTGGGCATGATGGGCATGCATGGCGAAGCCTACGCCAACCTCGCCATCCAAAATTCCGATTTGATCCTGGCTTTCGGAATGCGCTTCGATGACCGTGTGACCGGCACATTGAAAACGTACGCACCGAAAGCGAAGAAAATTCACATCGAAATCGATCCGTCTGAAATTCATAAGAATGTTTTTGTAGATGTTCCCCTGGTCGGTGACGTAAAGACAGTCGTAAGTGACCTGATCCCGCTTGTCGACGAATACGACCACGATGCATGGCTGCAAGAGATCGATGGCTGGAAGAACGAAGTCGATTCACGCTCGATCATGAATTGGGAAGACGATGGCAAGTTGTATGTGGCGCATCTCATTGCGGATATATGGAAAGCGACCGATGGCGGCGCCATTGTCACAACCGACGTGGGCCAGCATCAGATGTGGGCGGCGCAATACTATCAACTGGAAAAACCGAATCGCTGGCTCACCTCCGGCGGCGCGGGGACGATGGGCTTTGGTCTCCCCTCAGCCATTGGCGCGTGGTTCGCAGCCAAGGACCAGGAGATCTGGGCGATCGCGGGCGACGGCGGATTCCAGATGACTGCCGCTGAACTGACGACCGCTGTGCAGGAGGGCGCGAACGTAAAGGTTGCCATCATGAACAATAACTTCCTTGGCATGGTGCGCCAGTGGCAGGAGTTCTTCTTCGAGAAGCGCTATTCCGCTGTGAATATGCTCACGCCTGACTTCGATTTTGCTGCGTGGCTAAATGGAAGCAATGGGCGGCGAGAAGAAGCTATTCAAGCCCTAGCAGCAAGTGCGCGTGAAGTGGCGGCTACCATTTCAAGCGAGATGTTCGATTCTATGGAAAAACTAGCACCCGTAGATACGCAAGAAGTTTGGGCAGCAGGCGTAACTTATGAGCGCAGCCGCGAGGCACGCCAGGAAGAAGCTGTGGATGGCGGCGATGTTTATGCACGAGTGTATCGTGCAGCGCGCCCGGAAATATTTTTCAAAGCGCATGGACGGAAAGCAATTGGACATTTAAGCGAAGTGGGGATCAGGGCGGATGCTACCTGGTCTGTGCCTGAACCTGAGTTGGCAGTTGTGTTCAATCCAGTGATGGAAGCGATGGGGTTTACCATCGGCAATGATATGAGCAGTCGTGATATTGAAGGGGAGAATCCGCTATATCTGCCGCAGGCGAAGGTTTACACCGCATCATGCGCTTTAGGTCCGGGGATCTTGTTACAGGCGACAGATAGCTGGTTAAACAGCACGATTCGAATCAGCATTGAACGTGACGGCAGTCAGGCGTTTGGTGGGGAAGTGCATACGGGACGTATCAAGCGCAAATTGACCGAACTCGCCAGTTATCTGGGGCGCAGTAATGAGTTTCCTAACGGCGTGGTGCTGTTGACAGGCACGGGGGTTGTGCCGTCAGGAGATTTCACATTGACGGCAGGCGATATTGTGACGATTACGATTGACAGCATTGGAACGCTGACGAACACGGTAAAGGTTGTCTAGCAGATGAAGATTACGGCGATTGAAAGCCTGCAATGGGCAGAGTACGCACGTCTGATGGTTGTGCGCGTGCATACAGACGCGGGCATCATTGGGCTTGGCGAAACCGTCGATAAAATTCCCGGCTCGAAAGGGGCGCTGCACGGGACCATTGCGCCGCTGGTGTTGGGGCAGGAAGCGCTGGACATTGAAGGGCTGTGGCGCTTCGTCATGGACAACATCATGTATCACGGTTATGCGGGTGCAGAGACACGCGCATTATCTGCCGTTGAGGTGGCGCTGTGGGACATTATGGGCAAGCACTATGGCGCGCCGCTGTATCATTTGCTTGGTGGTAAAACGAGAGAGCGTATTTCTACATACAACACGTGCATCGGCTTTGGGGCAATACAGGACTATGCTGCGTGGCATGAGGATGCTGGTGAATTGGCGCAGAGTTTACTCGCTGATGGTATCAAAGCGATGAAGATATGGCCGTTTGATCGATTCAGCGAAGGCTCATTTGGACAATATATCAGTCTCGATCATGTAGAAGAAGGGCTAAAGCCGCTTCGGCAAATCCGCGACGCAGTGGGCAATGCGATGGACATTGGCATTGAATGCCATTTTCGCTGGAATCGCGTGAGCATGGAGCGTATCGCGCGGGCGCTTGAACCTTATAACATCCTATTTCTCGAAGATGTGATGGCAGCGGTGTATCCAGACGAAATTAAGGCGTTTTCGCAGCGCACAACTATTCCCGTTATTGGCTCAGAGCTACTGATGACACGCTGGCAAGTACGTGAGTGGCTGGAAAAACATGTCTCACAGATTCTAATGACTGACCCCGTATGGAACGGCGGGGTTGCCGAGACGCGCAAAATCGCCAATATTGCGGAGATGTTCGGCATCCCATTAGTGCTGCACAACGTTGCGGGACCGATTTGCCACGCCGTTTGTATGCACCTGGGCGCGCATATCCCGAATCTATACTTTGTCGAATCAGTACGTGCATTTTATAAAACCTATTTTCCCATCATGAGTGAGTTTGCCCCAAGTGTGCAAGATGGACACCTGAGCATCCCCGATGGTCCTGGTTTGGGGGTAAGCTTACGTTCGGAGATGCTTGAGCGCGTCGACTTGACACGCATGGTTTCAGACGGCAGCGGGCTGGCTGAAGGACGGCGGGCGATGGGCGACCATTGGGCTGTTGAAAAGATTCGTTAGGTGTGTGAAATTCGTAAATGCATCTGATCTGCTAACCGTGCAAGGGCTTCAAATTCAGTGTCCTCAACGTGCATTGTGGGACGGCGAACGTAGTTGTCGTCGATGATTCCCGCACGTTTGAGCAGATATTTGCGGGCGTGCAATGAAAACTCGTGCCCACGACTGGAAACCGCATCGACTAACGGTTGGATGGTTTGTAAAGCGTCTTGTGACGCGGATTGGTCGCCGGATTCCCACAACTGCCACGCTTGCAAAAAATATTCGTTGAAACCACAGCCTGGTAAAAGCCCCGCTGCGCCGACTTGCCATTCATCACGCACTGTTAAGCCACCGATGCCACCGAAAATGGATACTTTGTCACCCACAAGTTGGCGAAAAGCTGCGATGCGTTGAACGGAACCAGTGCCTTCGATCTTAAAGTAGCATACATTGGGCGAACGTTCGGCAATTTGCGCAAGGGACTCAGCAGACAGTGTGCCGCTGCTAAAGCCGGGAATATGCGGTGACTGCTGCACCATGATGGGGCGTGGCGAGGCATTGCCAAGCGCAACGTAGTGTTCAACGAGGGCTTCATCGCCATAGTTCATCGTAGAAGGGGGAAGAGTCATCAGCGCAGCAGGTTTAAATTCAGCGTATAGACGGGCTTGTTCGAAAGCAATTTCGGTGCCGCCGGGAGAAATGCCGATAATTAGAGGTACACGTTCAGCAATTTCCTCGGCGGCGATTTCAGCGCAACGCATACGCTCATGCTCACTCAATTTGTAGGCTTCGCTGGCAAAACCACCGACGCCTAAGCCCTGTGGATGACCCTCGATTTCAAAGTTGATGAGCCGTCACAAGCTAGGTTCATCAATTTGTCCTCGCGAGTCAAATGGGATTAGTAAAATTGGGAAAATCCCACGCAGCATGATTACCCCCTGACGACGATTTGCGATACACTTCAAGCCAATAGTAAATTTGATTAGAAAAGGTATTTTTTAGATGCGTCTATATATTACCGGAGGAACCGGTCTTGTCGGTAGCAATATCATCAAAGTTGCGCAAGAACAGTATAGCGACGAGATTATCGCCTCCCTTTATGGTCCACCACCAGAGGGAAAAGTTGATTACGAACTCGATCCGTTGGACATGGGAGATCACGATGCGATACGCAATACCCTCCGCAAATACAAACCTGACGCTGTAATTCACTGCGCGGCGCTGCTCGATCAGGTCATGATGTACAAACAGCGCAAATCTTCGTGGCAGCTGATGGTCGAAGGGACACGCGCGTTCGCTGAAGCGTGCCGAGAAGTAGGCGCGCGATTTGTGTTCATTTCCTCAGATTGGGTGTTTGATGGGATGGAAGCGCTGGTAGATGAAGAATCGCCGCCATTCCCAGTAAATTTTTACGGTGTGATGAAAGCCTCATCTGAGCGTGAGTTGAGCATGATGAACGGTTTGAACTATGCGGTAGGAAGGCTGGCGGGCGTTTACGGGATCAATTATGCCCTGCCGTCCGCGCTGCGCAAAGATCAGGGGTTAGGATTTGATCTCGGTAACTATGTGATCGATCATTTAAGTCAACGGCGGTTGGTCGGCGTATGGTCGGGTCCGAACGTCAACGATATCGCGAACCCTACACTGGCTTCTGATGGCGCAGAAATGCTGTTACGGCTTGCGCGACACAACGCGAATGGCATTTTTCACTGCTTTGGGAGCGAGTCTGTTGGACGATTAGAGTTTGCGCACGAAATCGCCAATATTTTTAATGCCGATCATTCATTGATCGCAGCAGTTCCTACAGACCCCGAAGTGTTGGCAGCACACGCCAATATTCGGATACCATTCCGCACGCGCGCAAGTGTCGAGAAAACGATGCAAACTTTAGGACACGGAGGGTTGGGAGTCAAAGAAGCGCTGCAAGTGTACAAAAAAGAATGGGTTGTCTATCATGCCTGAGTTCGCTAAAGCGGTCACAATTACGGCACCACATCAGATTGAAGTATGTGAATATAAGATTCCACCCCTGCGTCCCGGTGGAATGCTTGTGAAGATGGAAATGAGTGGTATCTGCGGCACCGACAAACATACGTATCGGGGTGAAACGACCCAGTATGGTGGTACCGTGAATGAGCAAGCGTCGCCGTTTCCGCTGATTCCAGGGCACGAGAATGTGGGTGTCATTGCAGATATTACGTCGGGAGTTGTCGATTTCTACGGCGAACCGCTGCGGATTGGTGATCGGATTACAATGTGTCCTGATGTCGTGTGTGGGAAGTGCTATAACTGCCGCCACATCTTCGCGTACTCGTGGTGCGAACATTGGCGCGGCTATGGTAATTCGTTCCGCGCGACGGAAGCGCCGCTCATGGGCGGATGGAGTGAATATATGGTCATCATCCCAGAAGCATTCGTGTATAAAGTGCCCGATGGACTTGCGCCGAAGTTGGCAGTGTACACCGAGATTATGGCGTGTACTTATGCATTGGACAAGGCGAAAGAATTTTCGTCACTCGCATCGGAAGGTTTTTTGAGCGGCGATAGTGTATTGATACAGGGGGTTGGTCCGTTAGGGTTGTGCCATCTGATCAAAGCGCGCATGATGGGCGCGGGAATGATTATCGTTTTCGATAAATCGGATTATCGTCTGAAGATGGCAAAGGATTTTGGAGCAGATTATGTCGTCAATGTCGACCAAATCGGCGTTGAGGAGCGTATGCAACTGATACACGATTGGACACGCGGGCGTGGAGTCGACGTGGCAATTGAGTGCGTGGGTTATCCTGAAGCGGTGCCCGAAGCACTACTCATGATTCGGCGCGGCGGGATGTATCTGCTAGAAGGCGTTTTTGTGGATATGGGTGAAATTCCGCTGAACCCACATCTCATAGTAAGCAAAGGGCTGCGCCTCATTGGCTTGAGCAACCATCCGTTCACTGGTTATCGACCCAGCATGGAACTGATGCTACGCTATCAGGATCAGATGCCATTGGACAAATTTGTGACGCATCGTTTTCCATTAGAACAAGCCCAGCAAGCGATGGATATTGCGTTGAGTCTAGAATGTATGAAAGTTGTTTTTGCACCACATCAGTAAAAATTTTAAGGAGCATTGATGAAAGCGCTAACGTTAACTGCCGAATGGTCGCCGAAGCTCGAGTATAATTTAAGCGACCAAGAGCGTGAAACTCATAAGGTCAAAAATGGCTTTATGGTGTGGAAAAACCCGACGATTAATGTAGGGCAAACGGCTGACCCAACGCCGAAGGATGATGAAGTCATTATCCAAGTTGCTGCTGTGGGCATCTGCGGCAGTGATATGCATATGTATGAGCGCGGCACGGATGGCTATATGCTGTATCCAGGTCTAACACGTTTCCCGAACATCCTTGGGCACGAATTTTCGGGACGAGTGGTCGAGGTCGGTAAGAAAGTGCGCGATTTGAAGATCGGTGACTTAGTAGCTGTCGAGGAGATCCAGTGGTGTGGTGAGTGTGTTGCCTGCCGCCGTGGGTTCGTCAATCACTGCGATAACCTTGAAGAACTCGGTTTTACCACACCGGGCGCGATGGCACAATTTATCCCGGTGCGGGCACGCTACTGCTGGAAACTTGACGAACTGGTAGACCGTATCGGTGACGAAAAAGAAGCGCTCATAATGGGCGCGATGGTTGAACCAACAGGTGTCTCATATCACGCGATGTTCAACCGCATCCACACATGGCAACCGGGTGTATATGTGGCGGTGTTCGGCGCGGGTCCTATCGGGTTAGCGGCTGAAGCGTTAGCAGTTGCAGCGGGCGCATCGCAGGTGATCGTATTGGATACGTCGGAAAGTCGGCGTGAGATCGCTAAACGATTAGGAGCAACACATGTCCTTGACCCCATTGGCTTGGATTTGAATACGTCGCTACTTGACCTGACCTACGGGCGTGGGGTAGATTTTGTTGTGGAAGCGGCAGGTGCGCCCGATCACACGATTGCTCCACTGACTAGAGCGCTTGCCGTCAATGCAACGATTGCACACATTGGACTTGCCGGAAAGCCGACACCCTTGTCATTAGTGCATTACCAGCAGCGAGGCGTACAGTTCGCAGGTTCGCTCGGTCACGCGGGGCACGGTACTTTTCAGAATGTGATTCGTATGATGGCATCGGGTAGGCTCGATATGCGCCCGATGGTCAGCGCGCGTATGCAGCTAGACGATGCCGTCAGCGCCTTCAAGCGCCTTGAGAGCCGACAGGACGCGAAGATTATCCTGCTGCCGAACTAAGATTCGTCATAAGAGGCTGTCTGATAATTCGAGATGTAATATGGAATGATGTAAAAACTCAGTTCTTCTTCTCTCTATTTTCTCGGTGTTCTC
>CALMZT010001332.1 GCA_937870805.1 uncultured Chloroflexota bacterium | reverse complement strand
AGGCAGGCGCAGATGATTTTTTGAGCAAGCCATTCTCACCCGAAGAATTGATCGCGCGCGTCAAGGCGCTGCTGCGACGCATCGAATGGACGCCAAAGCCCGAAACCAAGCTCACCGTGCGTCAATTAGAGTTGGACATTCCACGCCGCTACGCCACCATTCGCGGGCGCAAGCTGCACCTGACCCCGATTGAATATGGCATCCTCGCAGTGCTAATGCGCAAAGCTGGAGAAATTATTACACATGATGAATTATTGCAGCATGTGTGGGGCGATCAATACCAGGGCGATCATTCGGTGCTGCGCGTGAATATTTCGCGGCTGCGGCAAAAGCTAGAAGACAATCCCCGCCGTCCTGCTTACATCGTTACAGTTCCCGGACAGGGTTATCGGATGCCAGTGGGGCGCTGATGTGCTGCGCCCCTGCTTCGTCTCTTGTTGCTACTGACGCACTCTACCGCGTGTATTGACCAAAATCACGCCACAAAGCACAAACAAACCACCGAACAATGACCACACCGTAGCCACTTCGCGCAGCCACAGCCAAGCAATGAGCGTGGCTGCTACCGGAATAAAGTACAGGAAACTTCCGGCAGACGCCGCAGACAGGCGCGACAGCACATACGTCCAGCAGAGATAGCCCACGACGCCGGGGAAAATCCCCATATAAACGACTGCCAATGTCGAATTCAGCGGCGCAGTTTGCACCTGCTGCAACAGATTCGGCGCGAAGACCAGCAGGAACAGTGTGCCCGTCCAGATCGCATACGAGGTCACTTGCAGCGGCGTGTATTTCTTGAGCAGCGGCTTCTGACTGATGGAATATAAACTCTGCGCGACGGCGGCAACCAGCACCAACACGGCACTTGGCGTAATCCCCCACTCTTTGCTGCTGCTGACGATGATGATCGCAACACCGCCGAAACAGATCGCGATGCCTGACCAACCCCAGCGCGTGAGTCGTTCTTTCAATAAGAACATCGCCAGCAACGCCAGGAAAATCGGCGCGGCGGCAATAATCAGGCTCGCTACACTGGCAGCAACCCCCATTTCGCCCGCGTTGAGTGTCACGTTGTAAACCGCGAAGCCCATAAACCCTGCAAAAAAGAGCAGCGGAAGATCATGGCGGGCAGGCAGCGGCATTCGTGTCAACAGCGCGTATACTGCTAAGGCAATCGACGCCGTGATATAGCGCAGCAGTGCCAGGTGCTCCGGCGTGTAGCCCTCCAAGCCTACCCGTATACCCGCGAACGCCGATGCCCACAAGATCACTGTGACCGCAATCGCTGCCCCTGTTTTGAGGTCTAGACGAGACAATAAACCCTTCGACGCAGTAATCTGGATTGGCTGCGCCGCTGGTTGTTTCACACTCATGTTTCGCTCCCTCAGTAGTTGATAATTCATTGTATGTCGTAGCATCTATCGTTGCCAATGAATAGATTTGATTTAAGTCGTCGGAATTTTCGATAGTTGATATGCGGTGCTCCATTTATCAGCATAACCGTGGAGGCTGATATGAACTATCGACATCTTGTGCTTAAATTAGTGGGCAGCAGTCATCCAAGGCCATCGCATCAAATTTAGTTTGAAGGTGTCAAGGGTTCACAACATCTTTGTCGGGACAAGCGTACAGGGCTGAGCATCGGGCGAACACACAGGTTCGCCCCTACAATGACGTTTCTGACCTTCCTTGAC
>CALMZT010001331.1 GCA_937870805.1 uncultured Chloroflexota bacterium | reverse complement strand
CGCTGCGCGATAGTACCGCCGCGCTGACCAGCACGCTGTACATCGATGAAGTGCTGGAGCGTATTCTGGCAGATGTCACGCGCGTTGTGCCGTGTGACGCTGCGAATGTCGGCTTGATCGAAGCGAATGTAGTACGTGTTGTAACCACGCGCGGCTATGAGAAGTGGCACTTTAAAGAACATATTGATCAGCTAGAATTGTCTATCGAAACTACGCCGACGTTCCACTGGATGTTAGCCAATCAAAAGCCGATGTACGTCACAGATATTCAACCGGATTACAATTGGGTGGCTGCAAGTCAGGGGGAATGGCGGCATTCGTATATTGGCGCACCGATTATCATTGACGCGCAGGTCATCGGCTTTATCAACCTCGACAGCGCAACCCCGGAGACCTATAACGATACGCATCTTGGACGCTTGCAAGCCTTCGCCAATCAAGCCAGTATTGCCATTCGCAATGCCCGCTACTACGAAGCCTTGCAGCAGCAGGCATCCGAACTGGAACAGCGGGTGATGGATCGTACCGCCGAAGTCGAATCAGAGCGCGCACAGTTGCACGCCATCCTTAATTCGATGACTGAAGGCGTTGTTTTCCTCGATTATCAGGCTCACGCCCGCTACCTTAATCAAGCGCTGTGCGACCTCACCGGTTACAGCATGGCAGAGTGGCAGGAAGATACGCTGGGCTTGGGGATGAACGTGTTAGGCATGAGCCAGCCAGCGTTCGATGCCTTACGCAAGACGACTGTTGCGACGATGGCGAAGCACGGCATCTGGCAAGGCGATATGCAGTTTCATCACGCAGATGGCAGAGTATTTGACGTTGCCATCACCTGTAATCGTGTGGGTGAACCGGGCGGGCGCGAGGTAGGGACGGTAATGGTCGTCCGTGACATCAGCCAGGAAAAAGCGCTTGAAGAACAAAAATCGCGCTTCATCGCCCGCGCCTCGCACGAACTGCGCACGCCCCTCGCAAATCTCAAGACGCGCCTGTATCTCATCCCCAGGCAGCCACAGCGCTTCGATGAGCATATGAGTGTGATTCGTCAGGTGACGCAGCGTATGGAACGCCTTGTCGATGATCTCCTTGATATGTCTCGTTTGGAACGTGGCGTCGTCGCACTGCACCGCCGCGACATTGTGCTGCAAGCCCTTCTCTATA
>CALMZT010001330.1 GCA_937870805.1 uncultured Chloroflexota bacterium | reverse complement strand
GATGAATCCGGCCGCGATCGCCGACCAGCGCCGCCATCCGACCGGCTCGCCGAAGATCACCGCGGCGCCGAGCGTGATCGCCAGCGGCAGCGCCTGGAAGATCGCCGAGGTATTGGCGAGCGGCAGATGCGCCAGCGCCGCCATGAACCCAATCGTGCCGCCGATTTCGCCGACCACCCGCAGCGCCACCGGCTTGAGCATCAGCGTGCGCAGCGGACGCAGCGCGCCCTGATGCCAGGCGAACGCGGCCACCAGCACGATCGCGAACAGCCCGCGCACCAGCATCACCTGGCCGAAGTTCATCTCCGACGACACCACCTTGGTGATGGAGTCGTTGGTGGTGAAAGAAGCGCTGGCGGCGATGAATGACGGCAATACACGAACGCCGAGCTACCGTCTGAATGATTTGAAGGACGGCGACCCCGGCATCTGCGGCGGGACGGTACAGGTATTTATCGAGCCGTTGCATGTGCCAGGTACGCTGCTGGTGATCGGCGGTGGGCATGTGGGTAAAGCGCTGGCGGAACTCGGTAAATGGATGGGTTATCGGGTGCTTCTCTCGGATGATCGCGCAGAATACTGTAACACGGAGTATGCGCCCGGCTTGGATGGGTATATAATTTGTGTACCGGGTGACATCACGCAGCATGTTTCGATCAACGCACGCACCTACATCGCCGCTGTCACGCGGGGAATGCCTGTCGATATGAATCTCATTCCGACGCTGCTGGAAACTGCCGCGCCGTACATCGGTTTAATTGGCAGCCGCCGCCGCTGGGCGCTGACGGCGAAGGCATTGAAGACCGAAAAAGGTTTAAGTGAAGCGCAGTTAGCACGCATTCATGCGCCGATAGGATTAGAATTACAGGCAGAGACGCCGAAAGAGATCGCCCTCAGCATTCTGGCAGAAATCACAATGCTGCGGCGTGGCGGCAGCGGACAGCCTATGAAATGGATGGGCGACGTGGAAGAAGCGACAGACAGTGGACTGCAATAAAAATGCTCGTCGCTGCTTTTTAGAATAGATTTACAGGCAGTGGTTCATGCTCTTTAATAAATTAATCAGGATATAAAACCTTCATCGAACTGCCTCTTCTGTTCACTTCAGTGAACGTGGTACTTCGGTAGCCGGACACTTCAGTGTCTGGCGAGGATATCCACATTAATGAGTTAAAAAGCATAAGCCTCTGCGGATTGTAAGCGGGTTATCATGAGCTGGTTTGACTGAAAACTGACGACTGATAACTATTATTTTTACGGGTTCGGGGTGTGAAAATACTTTGTGTGTCCGATACCGTCATGCCACAGATGGAAAGCGTGGCGAACCTGCGGCGGCGTTACGACGATGTAGAGTTGGTCATTAGCTGTGGTGATTTGCCCGCCGCCTATCTTGATTTCATTACGTCCGTTCTGAATGTGCCCATGTTTTATGTGCGCGGAAATCACGACGAGCGCTACCGCGATGACCCGCCCGGTGGTGAGAATCTGCATGGACGCCTCGTGACCTATAAGGGACTCTCCTTTGTTGGGATTGAAGGTTCACGTCGCTACAATGATGGTGATGTTCAATATGGTGAAGCGGACATGTTGCGCACTGTCATAGGGTTGGGTCCACAGTTGAAATTACGGCAGTTGCGCGATGGTTATGGCGTTGATGTGCTGGTGACTCATGCGCCCGCCAAAGGTATTCACGATTTGCCGGATTTGCCACATAATGGGTTGAATGCGTTTCTGCGGTTTATGGAATGGTATCGCCCACGTTACATGATACACGGGCATGTGCATACCTATGACCGCCGCGACGTGACACAAACCCAATATCACGACACTACCGTCTTAAATATCAACCCGGTCATGCTGCTGGAAGTTGAGGCACAGTCTGTTGGATAACTCACTCACAGAAATCCTCTCGCAATTGGGCAGCACCGACCCACGCAAACGGGCAGTGGCGCTGGCTGTCGCCGGACGGCTGCGCTTGCATCCACTGCTGGACAAGATGATTTTTGCGTTGGAAGATGACAACGAAGATGTGCGCGCGATGGCGGCTTGGGCGCTGGATTTGCTCGGCAGCCCCGTGACTGTGCCTGCGCTGGTCAAGGCGCTGTATGATCGTTCATTCACGGTGCGCTCCAATGCGGGGTGGGCGCTGGTGCATCTGGGGCAGCGCATCATCGCTCAATTAGTTGTTCCCGACGTGATCGAAGTGCTGCGCGACGATACAAGCCTCGAAGCGCGGCAGATGGCATACCTCGTGCTCTCGCGTATCGGCGGTGACGACGCCGACGAGGCGATTAAACGCTACTGGAAGTAGTTCTCAAACGATCTTCAACTTATTTCAAAAAACTTTGCGGCTATTTCAGTGAGATCGCCTTTCGTTTATATTTGTGATGTACCGTCGTAGGATGCTGTATAAGCTGCCCTCTGCGAAAAGGATGTTGTGATGCTGAAAAAACTAGCGAGTCTGCCCGCGCTGCTTCTGCTCCTGGCTGTTGGCTGCATTGGTGGGGTGCTTCTAAGTCAACTGCTGGGGAGCAATTTGTTGAGCCTGATTGGTGGCGGTGGGACGATTACAAATCGGGCGACGGTGATTTTAGACCGTGTGCAAGCGCTTTCTTCGCTGACGACGACACGCTACAACTACTCGCTCATCGTGACCAGCCAGCGTGAGATGCCTCCGCTTCTGGCAGGGTTGTACGGCGAGTCGCTGTCATTCGTAGCGGTGGGACTCGTCAACGCTGGGATTGATTTAAGTTTGTTAGAATCAAAAGACATCGTTGAGCAGGACGGGCGCTTGGTGATTACACTGCCGCCGCCTGTGTTGCAGGATTGTTTCCTGAATGAGCAGCAGTCCTATGTTGTGCGCCGTGATACAGGGCTTTTTTCCAATCCGTCGCCCGCGCTGGACAATGAGGCACGGCGCTACGCCGTCCAACAACTGCGTGATGCAGCGTTGTCAGGCGGTATCCTTGCAGAAGCGCAGACTCAAGCCACAACAGTAGTGACCGGGTTAGTACAGGCGCTTGGCATCACTCAAGTGCAGGTTAATGCGACACCCCCTGACCCGAATGCGCCGCTGCCCTTGACTTGTGGGTAAGCGACTCGGAATTTGTTACTATAGAGGCTCTTGGTAGTTACTGAACAGGACATTTTGCGGATGTGGGGTCACTACTACAGCGTTACTTCATTAACTGAGGCGCTCGAACTGTTGGCGCAGCATCAGGAACGTGCGCGCATTGTCGCAGGCGGCACCGATATTATTATCGAGATGGAACGCGGACAGCGCCCCAGTGTAGAGGCGTTAATCGATATTTCTCGCGTGCCTGGACTCAACGAGCTTGTCATGCATGGCGATGATATTCACATGGGCGCGCTGGTGACGCATAATGATGTGGTTGCCAGTCGCTTGATGCTGGAACGTGCGCTGCCGTTGGCGCAAGCCTGTTGGGAAGTCGGCGCGCCGCAAATCCGCAACCGCGCGACTGTCGCCGGAAATCTGATTACTGCCTCACCTGCGAATGACACAATTACGCCGCTGATGGCTCTAGGCGCAGAGGTGACACTAACGTCTGTCGAAGGGGAACGTACTGTGCCGTTGTCGGCGTTTTACACGGGTTTACGCAAAACGGTGATGCGCCCCGACGAGATGCTGACGGCGATTGCTTTTCCAGCGCTTGCAGAGAACGAACGCGGAATTTTTCTCAAATTAGGGCTGCGGCGCGTACAGGCAATTGCCGTTGTCAATGTCGCGGTGGTGTTGGCATTTGAAGACGAGAAAGTGGCACACGCGGCAATTACGTTAGGCAGTGTTGCCCCGACAATCATCCGTGTGCCTGCGGCTGAGGAAGCACTCGTTGGTAAAGCATTAACGCCAGAGGTGATTCAGCAGGTGGCGCAAATTGCTGCTATTACTCCCAAGCCCATTGACGATGTGCGTTCAACGGCGGTGTATCGCAGCGAGATGGTGCGTGTGTTGGTTTCGCGGGCACTGCGCGCGCTGGCGGCAGGCACGCAAGCAGATGGCTATCCGAGCACTCCGGCGATGTTGTGGGGCGAACACAAGGGGCGTGGCGCACTTGCTGCACGTATCGAGCATCAAGCCGATCAGCCTATTGAAACGACCATCAACGGGCAGCAGATGAGTATTACTTCTGGTCAGGAAAAGACTCTGCTGCGCTTTTTGCGTGAGGACGCTCAACTGCCAGGTACCAAAGAGGGCTGCGCCGAAGGTGAATGTGGCGCATGTACCGTGTTTTTAGATGGGGCAGCGGTGATGGCGTGTATGGTGCCTGCGCCGCGCGCTCATGGTGCGGAAATCATCACGGTAGAAGGCTTGGCGCAAAATGGGGACTTACATCCGATTCAGGCGTCATTTATCGATCATGGTGCGGTGCAGTGCGGCTACTGCACGCCAGGCTTTTTGATGGCAGGCGCGAAATTGTTGGAAGAACACCCCGATCCAACAATCGAACAAATCCAGCAAAGTATCACGGGTAATCTTTGCCGCTGCACAGGCTATTATAAGATCATCCAGGCGTTCCAGGACGCCAGGAAAAAAGAAGGAGTGTATTGATATGTCTTACAACAAAGAGGCTGAAAAGGACCGCAAAAAAGGTACATGGATGCTGCCTGCGACGGGTTTCATCCTCATTATCGCTTTAGGGGTAGTTTCGTGGTTTATTTCTGATCCTGTACGTGATTTTCTTGACCAACGTTTAGGAACAGATTTGAGTGGTCAACAGATGCAGCTTGTTATCGCGTTGGCGCTTTTCCTGGTGTTGGTAATGTTCGTGGGCTTGTTGTACGCCGTCCTGATCCCGAAGCGGCGTGGTGATGTGAAAGACAAAGATATCGCCAAAGAACGCAAAGAGATGGAACGGGCGCTTCTGGAGAAAAAAGAGCGACGCCGCAAAGTAAAACGTGATATGCGTAAATGATCGTTGTCGAGTATTTCGGGAGTGGTGAACATTGAGGATGCGTAGGGGCGTACTCTGTAAGCGAAGCGGCGTGTGCCCAATCATATATCTCACTTGACGAATAACGGATTTATTGGATTTTGAGGAATTGGTACTTTGGCGCAAACTGAAACGCTTGCAATTGGGCAAAACGTTAAACGTATTGACGCGCATGGAAAGGTAACGGGCGAAACGCCTTATCCCGGCGACATCGACATGGATGGTCAGCTATGGATGAAGCTGCGCTACAGTGATCGCGCGCACGCCCGCATCCTGTCAGTGGTTACCTCGGCGGCAGAAAAACTTCCCGGTGTGGTGAAAGTATTCACCGCTAAAGATGTGCCGGTCAATGAATATGGCTTGATTATCCGCGACCAGCCCGTGATCTGCGGATTGGGCAGCGCAAAACTCGGCACAGACATTGTGCGCTGTTACGCAGATTACGTTGCGGTGGTCGTTGCCGAAACCGAAGCGATTGCGGCACAAGCAGTAAAACTGATTAAGGTCGAGTATGAAGACCTGCCGGGCGTGTTTGACCCAGAAGCGGCAATGAAACCCGGCGCGCCACTGCTCCATGAAAACACGCCAGACAATATCCTCTCGCACTATCGGATACGCCTGGGCGACATGGGAACAGGATGGGCACAGGCGGAGGTCCTTGTAGAGGGCGAGTACAGCACAGGCTATCAGGAGCACGCCTATTTGCAGCCTGAAGCGGGACTCGGCTACATTGACGAACAGGGGCGAGTTGCCATCGTCGTAGCGGGGCAGTGGACGCATGAAGATCAGGATCAGGTGGCGCACGCTTTAGGGCTACCACACGATCAGGTGCGTATCATATATCCAGCGATTGGTGGTGCATTCGGCGGGCGCGAAGATATGTCTGTGCAAGTCGTTTTGGGCTTGGCGGCATATAACTTGCGGCGTCCGGTGAAGATCATCTGGAGTCGTGAAGAGTCGATTCTGTACCATCACAAGCGTCACCCGATCACAATTCGCACTAAATGGGGCGCGACCAAAGCGGGCAAAATTGTCGCGTTGGAAGCGCGCATCGTAGGCGATGTCGGCGGTTATGCCTATACCTCGACCAAAGTGATGGCAAATGCCAATCTGATGGTCAGCGGTCCCTATGAAATCCCCAACATGCACATCGACACCTATGGCGTGTACACCAACAAC
>CALMZT010001329.1 GCA_937870805.1 uncultured Chloroflexota bacterium | reverse complement strand
GATCTTGACAGGTCCATTGGCAGACCGTGTATTTGAGCCTGCGATGATGCCCGGCGGGGCGTTAGCGCCTGTCTTTGGCGGCATCATCGGCACAGGTCCCGGCGCGGGCATGGCGTTAATGTTCGTCATGTTTGGTTTAGTGGGTATCCTGGTGGGTTTGGGCGGCTATCTGTTCCCCGCCATCCGTGACGCCGAAGACCTGTTGCCCGATCACAACGCGGACGCGATGCAAGCGCCGCAAGCTGCTGGCGAACCCGTGCAGCAGCCCGGATAAATAATCAAAAAGACGGTAGCCAACCACTACCGTCTTTTTTAATGAGTTTTAAATGATTATGTAAAGATTTTGTTAGCGTAAAACCCATAACCCACGCTACAATGAGGATGGCAACGTTCATCATTTCTATTTCAATTTACGGAGGGTTAGGGCATGAGAAGATCAGCTAAAGTGTTGCCATTGTTAGGCATATTCATCTTATTTTTTGCTTTAGGCGTAGGACAGGTTTACGCGGCTTGCGATGAAGGCACGATGGAATATGGTGATGCCTGTGAAGCAACCTTCAATTCCGGCGACGAAGATCCGATTGTCTTTGCCTTTGACGGCGCAGAAGGCGATGTTGTCACCATCAACCTGGCATGGAACGAAAACGATGATGCGACAGGCACACTCATTATTGCCGGTCCAGTCGTTGACCAGGGCGATTTTGAATTGCAAGACGCTGTGGAAGACGACGGCGGTGCAGTCTCCCTGGAGGAAGTTGAACTCCCGACGGATGGTGTGTACTTAATCGGCGTCCTCTTCACCTCCGATAACGACATTGACTTTGAAGTTGCCCTCGATGGTGAAGGCGGCGGCGACTCGACGAATAATACCACCCGTGGACGCGGCGCTGGCGGTGGTGTCGATGTGGAGTGCGACGATGGCACTGTCGTACAGAACGGCGTGCAGGTGGTCATCAACATGCGTCCCAGCTATAACTACACGATAACAGCCGTCGGCGTCGATGGCTTCGACCCGTCGATGGCAATTGGCACGCTTGACCAATTGGGAATTTCTTGCTCCAATGACTCGCGCGATGCTGAAGATTTTGAAGCCGACTTACCAACTACCGGGCGCGTGCGCGGTTCTGATCTTTCCGCACAGGTTGTTTTCTCCCACAGCTTCAATGACTTCGCCGATATTTCGATTGTCACGGGCAGCCCCAACGGCGACGCGGGTGACTTTATCCTGATTGTTGAAGGATTGGCGGTCACCACCAACGATGGTGCGGGCGACCCTTATATCGTCCAGTTAACGCCCAACATGACCACTGCCGCTGTGCCGATGACCATCTACATGCTGGCTGCGGAACGTGGACTGGATCCCTTTATCGGTTGGGTAACGGATTTCGAGAACTTTGAATTCTTCACCGATAATGATGACAACCCTATCTACTGCGATGACGGCGGCAACTCCAATACCTGCTGGGGCGAGTCGGAATCGTTGGAAGGCAGCACGATTTCGACCACAGGCGGCGATGTCGATGGCGGTCCCTTCGACTCGATGTTGAGTGTTGATCTCAGCGGCTTTGCCGATCTAGATTTCGAGAATGAGGGTCCCTTCGTGCTGAACTTCTTGCTCAGCAGCTACAATGGCGAGAGCACAGGCAATTACGTCGCCATCTTCCCCTTCGGGGTCGATGGCTAACCTCACGATCTCTCGTATAACAGGGAGCGTTGTGCTTAATGCCAGCGCTCCTTTTAGTTTGTCACAAGAGACTTGTATAATCTCCGCGTTTTAATCAATAAACGTGGATGCTTCCTCTTGAAACGTTTTCTTCGTTCTACCATCATCATCGTGCTCATCACGTTCGGGATGCTGCTCACCTGTGAACTGCTGGCGCGTGCTTTGTTATGGGTTGCGCCTGTTGAACAAACCGAGCAGCCAGACGCGCCGCAGGTGGTTTACGGTTTCAGCACGACAGGCTACGGCGATTTGCAGCCGAACCAGAATACCATCATCTCGCTGTACAACATTCGTCCCTATTTCTTGCAAACCAACAGCGCCGGATTGCGCAACACCGACGAAGTAAACCCCGACGAAAGTGTGATTCGCATTCTGGCGATTGGCGATTCATTCACGTTCGGCGCGTATGTGCATAATCACGAGACGTGGACAGCACGCTTAGAAAGCAGGCTGAACACGCTGCTGTTCCCCGATGCGCAGGTGCAGGTGCTCAACGCAGGCATTCCGGGTTACACCATCGAAGACGAAATCAGCTATTTGCGCGATAAGGGCTTGGCACTGCAACCCGATGTGGTGATTTTAGGCTTTTATACCAACGACATCTTTGACCTGTATCCCGCCGTTCGCCAGAGCCTCAGCCGCGACGTAGTGCTGGCACAAACACAAGCCGCCGCGCCTAATCCACTGCGCCAGTTCATGCACGATAATCTTGCGCTTTACAATGTGCTCACAGGCTGGTTTGCTGAGCAGCAGCTTGACAGCGCCGTACAGCAAGTCCAGCAGCAGACCGAAAACTTTCAGCAAATCTACCTGAACATGACCTTCCTGACGCCGACGCAGCCGGAATATCAAGCATATTGGGATTCCTACGAAAGCCAGTTTCACGAACTGGTAACGCTGCTGCAAGACAACAACATTCCGCTGGTGCTGATAGCATTTCCTGATGTGTCACAGGTGGTGATGGGCGATGTGTTTACTGATGTGCCGCAGCAGTTTTTAGCGCGTGTGACGGATGAAACAAACGTGCCTTATCTGGACTTGCTGCCTGTGCTGCGCGCAGCAGGCGACATCGAAGAAACGTATCTGATGTACTACGACGCGCGCCGCCCTGTAGACCCTAATTCGCTGGAGCTTACAGGGCACGGTTATACGGGCGATGGACATCCTTCACCCTATGGCTATTTGGTCGCCGCGCGGGCGCTGGCAGATTTTTTGGTAGAACGCGGTGTTGTGCCCTGGAGCGTATTTGAGAATTAAATAGACTGACGTTCAAAATTCACCGCCGTTCAGCTTATTTTATGCTCAAACGCTCAACAACGCGAGTCTGAAGTCCCTCTCCCGCCGCACAAACTCACTTACAGCCAGATCTCCGCATGGCAGAGGGGTTTGGGGTGAGGTCAAGGCGAACGCTCAATTTCCTGCTTGTGAACCTTGGCGAACTTGGCGTCTTGGCGGTTCAAAACTGAATTTTCAGACAGGCGGTTGGTCCGGCTTGCGATACGACAACCGCAGGACGATTTTCCCCAAACGCACTTCATCGCCGTTATGCAAAAGCTGAGGTTGTTCCGGCGTGATGCGCTGCCCGTTGACGAACGTGCCGTTGCGGCTGTTCAAATCGTGCAGAGTCAGGTGATCTTGCGCGCGCTCAATGTACGCATGGGCGCGGCTGACACCCATCTGATATGCGGCGTAAGTGCTGAGGTCAATGTCGGGGCTGTCACCGCTGGTCGGGTCTTTGCGCCCGATCACCGTTTTTTCGTTTGGAGTAATCACGAGTGGCAGCGATGAGCCATTCACGTCGATGTGCAGCATCATCTGATTTTCAAAAACGCTTTCCGACTCTGGTTTTTTCTCCTGCGTTTGGCTCAAATAGACGCGCAGCGCTTCTTCAGCCTCTTTGCGCATATCAGTGGTTGAACTCATATTCACAGTAGTTGGTTCTCCAGTCGCAGGCTGTTTTTGTTCGTCAGACATGGTACGGTTCCAGGTGAATCGATGCTAGTTTCCATTGTACAGGAAACTGAGATTGAATGGCAATGATTACTAATATAACCAAATCTTTCGTTGACGCTGATCTGTCAACGCGCTAAGCTAACCTGATGCACACACGCAAATTCTGGACGCTCACCGCGCTGCTGCTCATCGCGACGACGCTGCGTCTTTATCACCTGCAAACACAAAGTATCTGGTTTGACGAAGGCTGGTCGGCATACGCAGCAGCACAGCCGACGTTGTGGGATGCCTTTCAAGCCGACGCGACAAATCCGCCCCTCTATTATGGTCTGCTTTACCTGAGCGCCCGTTTCACTGGCGACAGTGAATTCGCGCTGCGCTGGTTTTCGCTGGCAGTCGGTTTACTCATCATTCCCTTAGCCTATCAACTGGGGCGCACCTTATTTGATGAGCGTGCGGGCTTCTACGCGGCGTTTTTAGTGACATTTTCGCCGCCGCTGTGGTGGGCATCGCAGGAAGCGCGCATGTATACGCTTCTCGCGGTGTTCGTATGCCTGGCAGCGCTGGCATGGCACAGGGTAGGGGCACAACATGTTGTGCCCTCTGTTGCGCCCTCTCACTCTCGCAAATCTCATCTCAAATGGTGGCTCGCCCTCTGGGGTGCCGAACTCGCGCTGCTCTACAGTCACAACTCTGGACCTGTGATCGTGCTGTGGCTCAACGGCGTGACGCTGCTGGCGTGGTTGCTGCGTCGTTCGCTGCGCGTGCCTGATTGGCGGTTGTGGATGGGTGGACAGCTGTTAGTTGGGCTTCTATGGCTACCTTATTTTTTTGACCGTTTTCTGGATGTTCAGGAGGCGAACAGTAGTATCGTGCGCTCACCTCAACTCGGCTTGTCCCTGTTGAGCCAGATTGTCCAGTCATTTTGGACAGGCACATGGGCGCTGGTGGATAAAGAGCCGCTGCTGATAGCGTTGTGTGTCGCTGCGTCGCTGCTGTGTCTTGTACTCATCAACTGGCGCAATAGCAATGCGCGTTGGATGATCGCACATATGATGATATTGATCGCGGCGCTCATTGTGGGCTTAAGCATATTGGGCAACGAATTGCACGGGCGCTACTTGGTGATGCTTGTGCCGCTGCTGCTGATTCCCTTAGGCGACGGCTTGGCACATCTGCTGTATCCTGTTCAACGTTATGCCTTCAGTTTATTGTTTGTCGTACTGCTGTTGCTCAACATCCACTTCATCACGCAGGACAAAGCCTATCAGCACGACGACGCCCGCGCGATGGTTCAGTATTACGCCGAAACGCTGGACGCCGATGATACCGTTGTCGCGTGGTCATATGCGGATCGTTATGAGCTTGCCTACTATTGGGACAGATTAGGCGTGCGTGCGCAGCGCGTGACGCTGCCCGAAGGCACAGATTTGGACGTAGTGCTGCCTTTGCTGCCCCACAACGGCGGCGATGTTGCGCTCAACATCTGGTATACGCAGCGCGCCGATTTTCGTGGGATGCTGCGCTGTGTCTTAGGCAGCGGCACAATCAACCCGCCGGAAGAATTCACCGTCTTCGGCATGAGCAATCAACTTTATCGCGCGCCGCAATTGACACTTCCACAACTGCGTCTGTTTGATGTGAACATCATCAATAACAATAGCCCAATCGCCCAAATCACAGCCGTTGGTGGCTTTCCACAGTTCACATCCGATCAGGCGTTATGTCTGCCGGTACAGATGACCCTGAATGTACCAGTCGAGTTCGATTTGAAGGTGTCAGTGCGCGTGCTCAACAGTCTCGGATGGGAAGTGGCAAGGGATGATGTCGTATTCGCTGATGAATCCCAGCGTCTTACGTCAGAAGTACCAACTGGTACTTCGCTGACCGCCTACCCTTTGTTACGTCTTCCTGTCGGCGCGCCCCCAGAAAATTACCAGGTTGAACTCACAATCTACGATGAATCAGCCTCGCCCTCAGGCTATGAATTGGCTTCCGCGCAGGCTGGACGTTCACTTGCGCTCGGCACCTGGACAACGCAGCCCGGCGCAGATTGGTCGCAAGTGTCGCGTCCAACCGATTTACCTGATACAGAAGATATTTCCGTGAGCGACGATTTGACTCTGATAGCACAAAACGAAGGGACAAACGCGCGCAACGGCGATTTCATCCACATCACCTTACTATGGCGTGGCAGCGATGCTTTACCTGAACTTATGCTGGTAGCACAAGACGGAAGTTGGGAAGTAGCTGTTCCGCCAAATCTCAACATCCATGATGAAATCACGTTGGATTGGCGCGAGGTACAAATCCCACTTGACGCTAAGTCGGGGACTGCTGAACTGCGCTTACCTGATGGCAGAGTGATTGACAGTTACATCATTGAAGCGCTGCCTG
>CALMZT010001328.1 GCA_937870805.1 uncultured Chloroflexota bacterium | reverse complement strand
GAGCGTGTGCGATCTACCGCACCAGGTGAAGACTCCCCATGATTGACGCCATTAGAAGCACCAGCAAACGTATCCTCACCGATATTCGCGCGCGGCGCAACATTGATTCTTATGTAGTCGCGTTCTTCACGCTTGTGTTTGCCATTCACACGCTTGTCGGTGACATTGTGCCCGATCAGTATAGAATGGCGGCGCTGTTGGCGGGGGTCGGCTTGTTAGTCTTTAACATCACCGTGCCGGAGCACAAACAGAGTGGCTCATTAGATGATTATCTCAATGACCGCAAGAGTTTTCCACCCTTTAAGGAGCGTATCCGTAACGCCCGCAAGCTGTGGATTTATGGACCATCAGCGGTCAACATCCTCGGCGCAGAGAACTCGCTGGCGATCAAAGACAATATCCTAAATCACAAAGACGGCGAACTGCGCGTGATCCTGCAAAACCCCAATGAAAAAGCCGCCATTGACATCCTCATTCGGCAGCTTGACGAGTCGATTGACTTTAAAGTGCAGGATTTGCCGCAAGCCATTCAGGAGACGTTGGCACGGCTGCGCAATATGAAACAGTGGAAGATTCAGGGAACTTTTGAGTATCGCATGTTGGATTATTGTCCCGGCTTCAGCATGGTTGTGATCGACCCGGACAAAAAACATGGCGTCGTCATTGTGGAATTCTATGGTTTTCACCACGAACATACCGCCAGCCGCATGAACATCGAGATCACCAATGCCCGTTCCGAGCGCTGGTATTTGTATTGGGTCAGCCAGTTTGACTATATGTGGCTGGCGTCAAAATCGCCAGAGCAGTTATCCAGCATTGACGGAGGGGCTATCCGCCAATCTGACTCATCACGCGGTTCAGGGGAATAACTTCTCGGCTCAATCCATGCCCCCAGGGCTTATGCCAGATACCATCGAGGATGATTTGTTTGATGTCCACTTCATCTGCACCCTGTCGCAGCGGTGTCAGCAAGTCTAATTCTTTATCGCGCAGCAGGCACAGGCGCAGCACCCCGTCTGCGGTCAGGCGCGCGCGGTTGCACGACGCACAGAACGGCTGCGTCACGCTGCTGATAAACCCTACTGTGCCTAACGCGCCCGCAAACTTGTAAATCCGCGCTTCGCCATCAAGTTTGCCCTCGTTTTGCAGTTCCAGCGGCGCGAATTCAGCTTCAATACGGTCACGGATTTGTTCTTCAGTGACAATGCCATCTTTCGCAAATGCCGCCACTTCACCAAACGGCATCATTTCGATAAACCGCACTTGCCAGGGATACTGCATTGTTAGCTTGGCAAAGTCGGTGACATCCCTATCGTTGAACCCGCGCACGACGACGGCGTTCAGCTTGATCGGCTTCATCCCCACACGTTCCGCCGCTTCAATACCCGCCCACACCTCATCTAAGTTCCCCCAGCGCGTGATCTTCTTGAAGCGCACGGGGTCAAGCGTGTCGATACTGATATTGATGCGTTTCAATCCGGCGTCGGAAAGTGGCTGTGCGAGGTCTTTGAGCAGTACGCCGTTGGTGGTCATACCTACATCTTTAACACCCGGTAGATGGGCGATATGCCGCACGATACCGACGATGTTCTGGCGGATAGTCGGTTCACCACCTGTAAGGCGAATCCGAGTCACACCTCCCTGGGCGGCGACTCGTACCACTTGAATGATCTCATCTACGGTCAATTGATCGGCAGGTGGCTGCCATTGCAACCCCTCCTTTGGCATGCAATACACACAGCGCAGATTGCAGCGATCGGTAAGCGAAATACGAAGATAGGTGACGGCGCGTCCAAAGGGATCAGTGAAACTCTTTCGGTTCATGACAGAAAGCTCGCCCAATATGTGCCGGCTGCAATGACAAGGATGGTGCCGAGAAGACGGCGAACAGCGACGCCTGAGAATTTGACGGCTCCCAATTGGCTGCCAATGAGCGCGCCGATCAAACCGACTAAAAGCAGCGGCGCGCCAAACTCACCCAACGCAAATGTGCCGCCGGCGACGCGTCCGATCAGCCCACTGAGGGAGTTGATGGCTATGAAACCACCCGCGGCCGCAGCAGCCTGTTTGGAGTCACCCCACTGCATCATAATAATGAGCGGTGAAAGGAAGATGCCGCCACCAATGCCGAGCATACCGGAAAGCAATCCGATCACTCCGCCGCTCAACAGCGCCAATGTCAACGGAATAGTCTGGGCGGTCCAGTCCGCTTTTTCTGTCAACGTGGGAACGAAAACCATGCGGACTGCGAGATATGTGAGAACCACATACAGCAGGGTGGCATACGTCTGTTCGGAAATTTTGATTGTCGCTCCCAGGAATGCAGCCGGAATGGATGTGACCAGGAACGGCCCCAGCAAGCGCAAACGAAAATGCCCGGCGCGAAAGTAGCTTGCGAATGAGATTGACGATACAAAGATATTCAGAACCAGCGCCGTACTCGACATCACATTGGCGGGGAT
>CALMZT010001327.1 GCA_937870805.1 uncultured Chloroflexota bacterium | reverse complement strand
CACGGGGCAGTTGTCATGGCGGCGCGATGAAGGTACAGCGGGCGATGACCAGGGCGAAGAAGACGATGAAGGCTTCGCGTGGCAAGCGGGCGGCGATGATGCCCCTGCCGCGCCCAACCGTACTGGACTCACAGGGACACTTTCGTGGCAGCGCGCGAACCAGCCAGAAAAATCCTCGTCTGATTGGATGAGCGATTTCTCCAGCGCCTTCGATAAAATGTCGGAGTCCGATGATGAGCCAGCAGCACAGAGCGACACTCCCGACTGGCTGAAAGCCGCCGCGCCTCCCGCAGCGCAAGCGCCAAAAGTAGACGACACCTTTGAGACGCCCGGCAGTGATATGCCATCGTGGTTGCAAGGTTCAGATGACGATTTTGATGCCCCACAAGCAGCACAGGTCGAGGATACCTTTGAACCCGCTGGTGACATGCCTTCGTGGTTGCAAGGTGACGATGACACTTCAGCCGATGATATGTTCAGCGCGCCGCCCTCCGCACCGGCACCTGCCGCTGCCGATGTACCCGACTTGTTAATCGGTTTTGACGATGATGAACCTGCCGCGGTGCCACCTGCCGCCGCGTCTGCTGAAGTTCCCTCGCTGGATGATCTCTTCGGGGGTGATACGCCGGGTGCTATAACTTCTGAAGTACCTGATTGGTTAAGCGGCTTTGGCGCTGATGAACCTGCCGCGGTGCCACCTGCCGCCGCGTCTGCTCCTCCCTCACTGGATGATCTCTTCGGAGGAGATGCCCCCGCTGCTCCCTCGCTGGATGATCTCTTTGGCAGCGATACCCCTGATGCCGCGCAATGGGAAGCTGCTCCCTGGGACGGTGAAGCCGCGCAGCCGCAGGAAGACTTCGCGGCTGATGACTTGTTCCCCTCAATGGACGACGAAGAAGTTGAGGAAGACGCCGCCGCGCCGATGGATACGGGCTTCCTGGCAGAAATGGGCTTAAGCAAGCCGAGTGCTCGACAACCCGAAACGCCACAATCAGCCTCCGTCGATGACTTCCTCGCGGGCTTGGGCTTTGGTGATGAAGAAGGTGAACCTGCCTTACCCGACCCCAGCACTTTCGCGCCCGCTGCCACAGGCGATGACGATTTCGATTGGTTTGCCGCGCAGCCAGAAGAAGCCGCGCCCGCCACTATCGAAGAAGCCCCTGACTGGCTGGACGGCTTGGGCGATCTGGAAACGCTCGGCGCGCTCACTGAGGAAGCCGAAGAAGAAGAACCCGCCTTCCCGGAGATGAACGCAGACGATGCCGATCCTTTTGCAGATTTCGAGACCCCGGAAGTGGAGGCAGAACCCGCCGCGCCGCAGTATCAGGACATTGACGCGCTGATGTCGTCATTCGGCGATGACGAACTGGATCTCCCCAGAACCGATGAATTAAAACTACGGGGCGGTGACATCGACTTCGATACGCTGCTCAATCAGGATGCTTTGGGCGACGTGGGCATCAAAAAGCCACAGTCAACCTATACATCTGACTTTACGCAAGAATCGTCCGACCTGTTGGCAGATTTGGGCGTAACTGTAGGGCAGGTGTCGGCGTCGTCGATCATGCGCCAGCAGCAGGATCGCCCGCTGGAAGAACTTTCTGACCGCCTGCAAGCCCTGCGTGAGCGCAGTATGGACGCGCCCGCCGCGCCGCCTGTGACAAGAGCTTCCACGTCACTTGCCAATGTGCTGCCCGGTGTTTCCGAAACGCTGGCTCCCACACCGATCCAAACAGGCGCACCGAGTATTGCAGGCGCGGTCATTCTGGGCAAAGAACAGCAGGATCGTGTTGCCCTGCTCCGCCAACTGGTCGGCGCAGGCGCACAGGTGACACAGACGGGCGATGCTGCCGCACCCTACACTGATTGGGAAGCGGACATCGCAGCCGCGCCCGCCAAAGCGCCGCCGAAGATCACCGTCCGTCCACACCGCCGCTTCCGCCCCAAAGCAGACCGTCTGCTGATTTCGCTGCTGCTGATTGCCGTTATCGTGCTGCCGTTTGTGTTTGATGGCGCGCGCATGGGGACACTGCCCGCTTTGCAGTTCGCGCCCGGCACTTCACAGTATGCGGTTTACGACAGCATCAACACCTTGAACTCCGGCGATCTCGTGTTAGTTGCCGTTGAGTATGGACCGACTGCTGCGGGCGAATTGGACAGCATGACCGACGTGCTGCTGCGTCACATCATGGCGCGCGGCGCACATCCCGTCGTCGTCAGCCGCAACCCGGTGGGCTTGCTGCACGCTGGCAATATCCTCAGCGCAACAGGCGGCACAGCGAACCGCGATTATTATCTCACGCGCTATGTCACCGCCGACATCGTGGGCTTGCGTTCGCTGGCACAAAATATCAACGCGACATTGCTCACGGATGTCAATGGCAATCCAACAGGATTAAACGTCGCTTCGTTGAACGATTTCGCGCGCATCGTGGTGATTGTTGAGCGCGCCGAAGATTTGCGCACATGGGCGGAACAAATCGCGCCGCTGACCAGCACGCCGCTGCTGGCAGGAACAAATTACGCTGCGAGTCCCTTGTCTGAGCCATATTTGAACGCGGGCTTAGGCACATCAGCAGGCTTGCGTGGCTTGCTCGTCGGCGCGGGCGATGCGTATACCTATCGCGCGATGTTTGAAGGCTGGACGGCACAAGCTGCGCCAACTTCAACACCCACGACGGAAACACCCGCCGAAGTCACACCAACGCAGCAGCCTTTGATTGGCGATGTGACCGAAGAGGCAACAGCCGAAGCGACGCCAGAGGCAACGGCGACTCGTCGGGTCATCGTCGTTACGGCTACACAGCCGCTGCCATTGGCAACCAACACGTCCGAACCAAGCCCCACGCGCGAACCGGCAACGGACACGCCGACGACAGCGGTAACGCCAAGCCGCACGCCGCAGCCATCGCCAACAAATACGCCGCGCCCAACAATCACACCGACAGTCGAAGCTGTACCTGTCTTTGCCTTTGTCAGCGTAAGCGATACCGTGAATATTCGCTCTGAACCCAGCCGCGACTCTGCCGCTGTTGGCAGCGCCCGTTCGGGAGCGCGCGTCGAAGTGCTAGGCATCAGCGACGATGGGTTGTGGCTCAATATCCGCACCACGCAGGGTTTGGAAGGCTGGATATTAGGCGAACTGCTGACAATTGAATCGTCACCTTCGCCCAAGCGCGCCGTGATGCCGCAGCGCACAACGGGCAGTGATGTCAATCAGGAGCCAACGCCTGAAGGGACCGCTGAAAGTAATGAAAGCGAAGCGACGGCTGAAATCACACAGGCAGTGAATGCGACGCCTGTCATCCGTCCAACAACCGTGCGGGAAACACCTACGACACAGCCCGCTGTGGAGGTGACTGCCAATGCGTCCTCGCAAGTAGGGCGTGATCGTCAGTGGTACGCGACAACGTTGGGCCTGGTGTTCATTGTGATTGTGATTGCGCTTGGCAATCTAGCTAATCTCATTCGCGGTTTGCTCAGAAGGAGTCGTACTCGTTGAACGCTGAACAAATCGGTTTACTGGCAGGCTTCATCCTGACACTATGCGTTTTCAGTTATGTGCTGGGGGATAACTTTCTCTATCGCATCGCTGTGTATATTTTCATTGGCTTGGCAGCGGGTTATATCACCATCGTCACCACTGAAAGCGTGATTCTGCCCTGGCTGCGCACCACCTTAATGTCCGGCGATGTTGGCAGCGTGATCTTGGGCATAATCCCGGTGCTGCTTGCGTTTTTGCTGTTGTTAAAAGCCTCGCCGCGCGTCGCAGGTATCGGCAGTTTGGCGCTTGCCTTTATCATCGGCGTGGGCACAGCAGTAGCCGTCGTGGGCGCAATCACAGGGACATTGCTGCCATTAGTGAATTCGACCAGCAGCATTCGCAACGGCGATCTGTTGAACGGTGTGATTATTTTCATCGGCGTGATCTGCTCGCTGATTTACTTTCAATATCTGGCGCGGCGCTTGCCCGATGGACGCACGCAGCGTAATATCGTGGTGCGTTTCTTTGGCAGGATTGGGCAGGGCTTCATCGTCGTCACCTTTGGCGCGCTGTACGCCGCTGCGATCATCAGCAGTTTGACGGTTTTCAGCGAACGTATTGGCTTTATTCTGGCGCGCATTATGGGGAGCTAACGCATGGCAGTTAGTCGTTCCGGCTCAGTTTTAGCCGCCGATTTCGGCAGTGTACATACGCGCGCTGTGCTCATCGACCTTGTGGACGGCGCGTATCGTATGGTCGCGCGTGCCGAAGGGCGCACGACGGGCGGTTTTCCAGTCAATGATTTGACGGTCAGCTTGAACCGTGTGTTGACGGCATTGAGCGAAACCACCGGGCGGAGCTTCATGTCGCCTGATGGACAAATCATCACGCCAGAGCAATCAGATCGTTCAGGTGTCGATCATTTTGTGATGACGGCTTCGCTGGGGCGTCCACTGCGCACGGTGCTCGTCGGCTTGATGCCCGATGTCAGCGTTGCCAGCGGCTTGCGTGCTGCTGCCGGAACGTACATTGATGTCGTCGAAACACTGAGTCTCACTGACAAACGCACAGAAGAAGAACAGCTCAACGCCATTCTGCTGAGCCGCCCCGATTTGATCTTCATCACAGGCGGTACAGAGTTCGGCGCGCAAAGCCCAGTGCTGCGCCTTGCTGAAGTCGTGCGCCTTGCGTTCCAAGTGGCAGACGAACAGCGCCGCGCCAACATCCTCTACGCAGGCAACAGCAAAATTGCCGAACGCATTCGTGAGATGTTCGACGGCGTGACGGGTGTATTCATTGCGCCCAACATTCGCCCCACGCTCGAAGATGAACATCTGGAAAGCGCCCAAACTCAGCTTGCGCTTGCCTTCAACCGTCAGAAAGCCAAAGGCGGCGAAGGTTTTGAAGAACTGAATCGCATGAGTCGGTTGGGTGTGCTGCCCACCGCCAACAGCTATAACCTTGTCGTGGACTTCTTAGGCAGAATCTATCCGCGCGGCGTCCTCGCCGTAGACATCGGCAGCGCCGTAAGCACGCTGTCGGCTTCCATTGGCGGCGGGGTAGCAACGAGCATTCGCACCGATATTGGACTTGGACACTCAGCGGCGGCAATGCTCAACATCATCGGCACAGACGCCGTGAAACGCTGGCTGCCCTTCAACGTCGCCAGCCGCGACATTTACAACTATGCACTTAACAAAACGCTGCGTCCCGGTGTCATCCCCATGACGCTGAAAGAACTATATCTCGAACATGCGCTGCTGCGTGCGGGCGTGCAATCCCTTGTACAAGCCTCGCGCCCGGCGTGGAACGAATCGCCGCGCACCCGGACACGTCTGATGCTGCCTGATTTTGCGCTGGTCATCGGAGCAGGTTCCGCCTTAACACGCACAGGACATCCGGGCTACAACGCCTTGCTCATCCTCGACGCCGTGCAGCCCACAGGCGTCACCCAGTTGCAATCTGATCCCTTCGGCTTGATCGCCACGTTAGGTCCATTGGCATTAGTAAATCCTGAAGCCGTCGTGCAAATCCTCGATGGCAGCAATCTGGAACGTCTGGGTACAGCCTTCAGCGTCTCTGGCTTGCCACGCGCGGGCAGAACCGCGATGAAAGTGTCGATCAAGCTGTCCGATGGCACGACGCAGAGACATACCGTCGAAGGTGGCAGCTTGTGGGTCTATCCGCTGCCCATTGGACAGAAGGCGCAGGTCAGCGTCAGCGCGGCGCGCGGTTTGACCATCGGCGGTAAAAACCGTGTCCGCGTCACTGCTGAAGGCGGCATTGTCGGCTTGATCTTCGATGCGCGTGGGCGTCCATTACCGCTGGCAGCCGATGTACGCGCCCGCGCTGAACAACTTCCGCTGTGGGTCAGTCAGGTAACGGGCGATGACGTAAAGACTATTGATCCGTTATGGCTGGAAGAAGTGGTCGAAGAAGGCGTTGCGCTGCCTATACTTCAGCGTGGCAAAAAACCACCGAAAGCAGAGAAGCCCGCGCGCGAAAAGAAACCCGCGCGTGGCAAGGAACAGCCTGCGCCCGCCGAAGAAGTACCGCTGCCTGAACCTGAAGAAGACGAACAGGACATGCTGCGCTCTCTGCTTGACGACGATAAAGGCAAGAAACGCAGAAAATAGTGATGAGTAACGAGTAATGAGTAATGAGTGAGGAAGAACCTCAAAAATGACTGATACGATCTACTTAAGGGTTTCACAGATCAGGCAAATTCGACTTTATTTGCCTTTTTTCTCTTCACTTTCAACTCATCACTCATCACTCATCACTGAGAGGTTTTAGCGATGGTATTC
>CALMZT010001326.1 GCA_937870805.1 uncultured Chloroflexota bacterium | reverse complement strand
GCGCTGGAGATCGAGGAGCAACCTGCCGTCGATCTACTCGCCGGATCGCTCATTGAACAGCATAATGGATGTCATTCACTGACTTTATATAAAGAAAAGCACCCACTATGGAAAAACGCTACTCTGATATTCAATCTCTGTTGTCAGCCTGTCTGGTTCACGACGAGTATTCCGATACCGCACCCTTGATCGCTTCGTTGAGTCATGTGCGTGCAACCAGTTATTTCACCCGCAGCGAGTTTCTGACCATGTGTAAATGGAAGGAACCGCGTGAGCGTCGTCGTCAAAATTGGGCAAGCAATACGGAAGACGAGGTGCAAATCCTTTCAGCAAAGGCATTTGGCGCACCGGATGAAGCCCGTCGCATCCTGCACCTGTGTCGTCTGCGAGGGGTAGGCATTCCGGTTGCATCCGCGTTTCTGGCCCTGATTAACCCTGAACGCTATGGGGTGATTGATATTCGCGTCTGGCAGCTTATGGCTCTATATAACGAGGTGGATTACGACCCGGATGGGCGAACTTTACAGGTGCTGCATTGGCTGGATTATCTGGACAAAACCCGGTTGTGGGCGGACGAACAAAAAGTCAGTGTGCGTACTGTTGAACGAACACTTTTCCAGCATCATCGAGATATTCAAACGCAACGGCTTTATCCTTGATTTTGCTGTCCCTACCGACGTTTCTTGGTCAAATACTTCCTGGTCGCATCTAGAAATTTCGCCAGTTCATCGGGATTCTCACCACCATAACCTTCAATAACAAAGTGCAGGCACTGCCCGACGGTGTTTAGATAGGGCGGCGCTGACGTGGGCAGTAAAATGACGTTTCTTCCCGAACCCCGGTAGTCCTCATTCACAACCCATGCCAGATGTTCCAGAAGATACCAGCCAAATTTCCCCGAAGGCAGGGTGAACTTCACGTACCATGTTCCCGCCTGCCACTGCGAGGGATTAGTGATGACCTCGTGCCCACCGCAACTGCCAACAGTCATCACTCCCGGATAGCGATTGAGCGATTGCACCAGACTGACAATGTTGGCATCCAGCTCATCGTAGGGGATACCTTTTTTGCCTGTGCCCTTCTCTGATGCTGTTGTTAGCGGCTTGTCAAACATCAATTCCAGATCATCTTCATCCATATCCATGAAGTCTTCCCTTAGCTCTGGCAAGCTGGCATCCGTTTCGCCGTCTTTGTGTTTTTGACGCGCTTCGCGTTTCAAGTCGCGCTGGCAGTCCTTGCAGATGTGCAGGGCATGACCTCGCCCACCAAACTTCTCATTGGCGCGGCGGCGACCACAAATGCGACAATAATGCCCCGCAGGTTTCTTCTTGCCCATACACAATACTTATGCTGGATAACGTTCTGAACTTTGCTGAACCTGCCGCAGTTCCTGTGAGAGATACTGGATCTCGCGCTGAAGTGCAGCGACCCGGTTTTTACTCTCACGGCGCAGACGTTCATTCTCCGCTCTGAGCAGCAGATTTTCTTTGCGTAGCTGATTGGCATCCCGATCTCAATACCTTCGCCAAAAATGAAGGGATGTAGGGCTTTTGAGGTAGAGTAGTTGTCAACCAAAACAAACGACTC
>CALMZT010001325.1 GCA_937870805.1 uncultured Chloroflexota bacterium | reverse complement strand
CGAGTGGTTCGATGAAGCCATTGACGATCATGGCGTTGGCTTCGTCCTCGTTCAAGCCGCGACTCATCAGATAGAAGACCTGATCTTCACCGATCTTGCTGACCGATGCTTCATGCCCCATCGTCACGTTCTTGGCATCAATTTCGATAGTCGGGTAGGTGTCTGAACGGCTGCGATCATCCAGCAGCAGCGCGTCACAGACGACGTTGCTCCTGGCGTTATCTGCGCCCTCTACCACCTTGAGCAGACCGCGATAGCTGGCACGTCCACCATCTTTGCTGATCGACTTGCTGATGATCTGGCTGGTGGTATTCGGTGCAAGATGCGTGATCTTCGCGCCTGCGTCCTGATGCTGCCCCTTGCCCGCAAAGGCAATCGACAGCACTTCGCCGTGCGCGCCTTCGCCTGCAAGAATGACTGCCGGATATTTCATCGTGAGTTTTGAGTTGTGGACAATGAAGCCTTCTACAACAAAATTCGCCGTGCCTTCCACCTCAATATCCCAAGTGGGGACGAGTTCTGCCGAAGGTTCAGAGACATTAACTGGGACAAGTTTTACACCAGTCCCAAGTTCTATATTTGAACTTCCTATGGTGCTTTTAGGTGAACGTTGAAGTTTTCTTTGCTCTGCCTTTTCGCGCAGTGTGGTACTGATGTACGGATAAAGGCGTTCGTCAAACAGAAAGTCCAGATGGTATGAACCGTGAGCTACACACGTTACTCCCATAATAGTCACTTCTTTGGGTTCGCTGAAATCAGTGTATAGTCTTGATGTAATGCCCAAAGTGACGAGTAGCGACGCGATGTCTTCCAACAGCGCTCGGTTCACAGATTTCAGGGAGAAATAACGTTTGCGCACAGTACCATCAGCATCCAAATAGCCTGCGATAAAGGCAAGACGCTGTGATTCGGGTAATGACCATACCCATGACGGGACACGCTTTTCACGGGCTTTCCCAATGAAGCCATTCACATGGAAGAACTCAGCAAGCTCTTTGCTGTTCCATGCAAGATGATGACCATCGGTACGTTCCACAGGTTCAACGTCCACTAATGCAGTCATTGTCTCCATCAAGCGATGGCGTGCGCGGTCTGTACGGGGTGTCGAGAAACCCACTTTCGCCCAACGCACCACGCCTTCAGTTTTGCCCTGCTTAATTTCGATATTGCCATCCCCAACCCAATAACCAAAGAGCCACATTATCTCATCAGTTGTCTGCTCAGGCAGACTCATGCGGGACAAACGTGACCGAGTCATCGTTAACTTATCAGTGTACTGATTCAACGATGCGAATTCAGTCACTAGTGAAGGAACTTTTAGGTTGTATGGGATACCATAATCGATGGATGTGTGTGGGATTATTGCCTTCTCCAAGTGATCGGCACGCACATATCCTAATTGGTAACGCCCCAACTTTTTGGCAGCGTCAGTCTTGTAAACGCGGGAATAGAATGGATGATTTGCTGTGACACGCAGCTTTCGTTCACCCACTGAAACCGTGTGAACAGGTTGATAGCCGGAGAAGCGCTTGGCAACCACATCGCGGAAGCAAAGCTGTCCTGTTCGCTCATCATAGGACAATACTTTTTCGCCTACTTCTATTTGCTCAATGGTTTTTACACCTCGCGGCGTTATTAGTTTAGAAGTATTAGCTACGCATCCTAAATTGCCATCTACCCATTCCATCGTTGCATTCTTCTGGGCAACGGCGCGCTTGGTGACGAGGTTGTAGACATTGTTCGACCAGTTCTGAATAGTGGTATAGCGGCAGCGTCCACTTTCCTTAACGATGATTTCCACGACGGCGCTGTGCAGGCTGTTTGAACTGTAGGTTGGCGCAGTGCAGTTATGCACCGCAAAACCTCGCGTGACATAGGCATTGGGTTCAGTTGTCAACTCGAAGTTGAACACAAGACCGTCATAGGGTGATTGTTGGATTTCCTTCACAGGCACAAGGAAATAGCCATCTGCGCGACGCACTTCGCTTTGCTGCTTGTCGGGTGAGTAGTAGAGAATGTACTGGTCACGCCGCGTAATTTCACGCCCTTGAATGGTGTCTTTGCCACCTTTGCGAACGTTGATGGTGACATAGTGTCCTTGTCTGGCGAATAACTCTTGTAGTTGCCAAGCCAACTGCTGTGATGCAGTAGCCGCACGAATCATCGTGTTTTTTCGCTTGGTGTAAACACTGCCGTCACCTCTCAGGTAGGTCTCCAACAGTTCTACTTGCAAGTGTGGCGGTAGTTCCATAATCGTTTTGCTTAAGTGTTTGTCTGCCGCACCTTTGCCACACTCGGCGATGCACAGTTCCAATAGCTCACGCGAATACACACGAACTTCGGTACTATGACGATTTTTTTGGCTAATTTCCATCGCTCTTTTGCCGGTGTATGTCTCGATGAGAGATTTTACCTCATCGATAATCTCGCGTTCTTTTTCATTGAAACTGAAGCTAACCACTGGCTGATTGAGTTTGTTGTGAATATAGGCTGAACCCTCTGCCAAGTAATACCCCAACAAACGCATCACATCATGTGTATATGCTGGATTCTCGCGAGTGAGTTTGGAAATTGGGAAAACGAGAAAATCACCCGCCTGAAGTTGCCCAGCCGGAACAAAATGCGGCTGTGTGCGGAGCAACTTTTCGGTGTTAACTTCGCTTTGCCAGTTTTGGCGCACCTTCCGTTTTACTGCCACATCGGTGCGCTTGACTGTCATTATGGGGTGTTCCGGTGTTACTTGGAAGGTGTTCGCGCTGGAAATCGGACGAATAGTCAGCATGTTGCCTTTAAATGGACGCACACGGACGTTTTTGACAATCGCTTGATTACCATCACTGTCCATAACGGCATCACCGGGACGAACGGCTTCAATATTCACCCACTTATCACCGAGGCTAACTTTTTCCCCAGCGGGCAAGCAACCCTCCACATAATGCACATAACTGTTTTGATCTACGATGATGAGGGTGCGCTCAAACTGTCCCAGGTTCTTGGTATTGATGCGGAATGACGCCTCAAGCGC
>CALMZT010001324.1 GCA_937870805.1 uncultured Chloroflexota bacterium | reverse complement strand
CTGCTGGCGAGCTACTCGCAAGATTGCAAATTGAACAGCATAATGAATGTCACTCACTAACTTTATATAAAGAAAAGCACCCACTAAGTAAAAACGCTACTTTGATTTTCAATCTCAGTTGTTAACCTATCTGGTTTATAACAGTATTCCGATACAGCATCCTTAATCGCTTCGTTAAGCCATATGTGTGCAACCAGTTATTTCACCCGAAGCGAGTTTCTCATCATGTGTAAATGGGGTGAACCGCGTGATCGTCGTCAAAATTGGGCAAGCAATACGTGAGACGAAGTGCAAGCCCTCCCATCACAGGTATTGGGCGCATCCTCCTACCCGTGTCGTCTGAGAGGCGTAGGTATCCCAATCGCATCCGAGTTTCTTGCCCTGATTGACCCTGAACTTTATGGGTTATTGATGTTTCGCGTCTAGCAGTTTCTGGTTCTATATAATGAGGTGGATTACGATTTGGATGGGCGAACTTTACGGTTACTGAACTGGCTGGATTATCTGATTGTGGGCGGACGAACTAAAAATCAGTGTCCGCACCATTGAACGAACCCTGTTTCAGCATCATCGAGATATTCAGATGGAGCAACTTTATTCTTGATGGAGCTATTCAAAGCGCTGCTGTTACGGTTCATCCCCAAATTCAGGAACCGGACGCGCTTCCGCGTCAGCCTGCGTTGAGGCGATACCGTTTTCAGCAATATCAGCAAGCAGCCAATTCATTTCATCAATCTCGCGGCGCTGTGACTGGATGATTCCATCCGCAAGCTGCCGAACGCGCACATCCTCAAGTTGAGCATTTTCGCTGTTCAAAATCGCCATGGAGTGATGCGGAATCATGGCGCTCATGAAGGACTGGTCCCTTTCGAGAATCTGGGTGCGGACGAGAAAAAGCGTGATCAGAAAAACCACAACACTGCCGATGTAAATCGCTCGATTGATCTTTTTGTTGTTATACATCCCGCGCATGAAGGCCAGCATAATGACAGACATTGACGCGCCCATAAAAACGGTCATGTAAAAATTCATGGTGCTCCAGCGAAGATGTGACGCTTCAGCGAGGTGCAAGTACATGAATGCGTACATCGCAAGCATTGAAACGGCGATCATAGCGGCGAAATTACGGTAACTCTTTTTCATGTCGTGGTTCATCTTCTCGTGCATATCCTGACTCACAGTTCACCTCCTATAGATGTGCGAATAAAGCAAATAGTCGCGTCTAAATTAGATTTTTTAGCGCTGATAGACAATAGTGCGGGCTTGAAGGCAGAGCCAGACAGGAGCATGAGAACGCTCCTGTAGTTCGATGATGCGATTACGCAGCCATCGCTGCCATACGACGGCACGATTCAGCGCAGCGGCGGCACACTTCGGCGCACGAAAGCATTTGCTGATCGCCGTTTGCCATCTGTTCACACTGTTCGGCGCAGCGTTCACACGCTTCAGCGCAAACGGCACAAACACGTCCATGCAACGGTGAATTGAGCAGCATAAAATTGGCGCTGGTCTGGCAAATTTCAGCGCAATCCAGCAGCGTGGTAATGTGATGCGGTGAGGCATGTTCACCGCCCATTTGCAGGCAGTGCGGCACCGTTGCCAAACAGATGTTGTGGCAATCGGAGCAGTTCTGAATGCACTCCTGCATCTCTTTCGTCATCTGACTACTCGCCATACTCTGGTGCATGTTCTATTCCTTTTTACATTCACTCGCTAAACGATAGGAAACTAGGAGAGTATAGGGGATTACAATTGAAATCATTCTCCAATTTTTATGTTAAACGTGTATTAGATTCAGGTGAACACGTCATTTCGCTTCAAACGGTGAATTACAGCCTCACCTTTGTTTGCTTGCG
>CALMZT010001323.1 GCA_937870805.1 uncultured Chloroflexota bacterium | reverse complement strand
CAGCGCGCGCTGGATGTGAACGGCGTGATTGTCAAGTACGCGATCACACTTGGCGGCACTGCAACAGGGGAACACGGCGTCGGTGTTGGCAAAGTCGCTTATATGCAGCACGAACACGGTGAGGCGCTGGATGTGATGCGTGCGATCAAGCAAACGCTCGACCCCAATGGCATTTTGAATCCGGGAAAGATTTTTCCAGCGTAAAAAGGACTAATATTGATCGCTGTCCACGAATTCGACTTGCTGCGAAGAGGCGCGGGTCGTGCGTGCCTCATAACGCGGCTCAGTTGGTTGGCGAACGTGGCTGCTGGGTTCACTGTAGTTCACCTGTGGCGCAGCACAGTGCGGGCAGAGATTCCATTGCAATTCCAGCAAGTTTCTACAGGACGGACAGACTTTCTTCAGGCGTGTGTGGCATGAGGGACATACCTGCCAAGCTTCTTTCACGCGCTGACCGCAGCCCGGACAGACAGGTTTTTCTTCGATCTCTTGCAGCAGGGCTTCTTCTTCCAGCGAACGTTCATACGCTTCGGAAAGGGTTTCACGCGGGCGCAGCAGCAGATAGATCAGCAGCCCTGGCAAGGTGAGCACAGCAACCAGCAGTGCCGCCAACAACTGCGCCATGCCATCGCGCGAACGAGAACGCATGTCGCGGTATGTCCAAATAATCATTGCCAGCCAGAATGCGGCGGCAATCATGCCCAAATACACTACAACGCCCATCAAAATGCTGTTCAAATCCATGTAACGCTCCCAAGCGTATCTCGTTCAGCAATCAGTATAGCGCACACTTAATTGTGCTACAATCGCCTCAAAATCACGTTGAGGGGCTATGACGACCAACCACATCACGATTTCCGAAATGCCAGGTGACGAACGTCCGCGCGAACGTTTATTGGCGCAGGGCGCGGCTTCCCTTTCGAGTGGTGAACTCCTGGCGATCATTCTGCGGACGGGCACGGTGGAAGAAAATGTCCTGCATCTCGCAGAGCGCATCTTATCGCATTACAACGGTGTGCATGGATTAGCGCAGGCAACCCCCGCCGATTTACAGCAGATCAAAGGCTTAGGCGCTGCCAAGATTGCGCAGATTCTCGCCGCGCTGGAAATTGGAAAGCGCTTGATGACCTATCGCCCCGGCGAACGCCCCGTCATCAACAGCGCCGCCGATGCCGCGCGCCTTGTCCTCGACATGAGCCATCTACCACAGGAACATGTGCGTGTGCTATTGCTCGACTCCATGCGCCGCGTAATCGCTATCCCCACAATCTACATTGGCACGGTGAATGCGTCGGTGCTGCGCGTCTCAGAGATTTTCCGCGAAGCCGTCACGCGCAACTGTCCTGCAATGATCCTGGCGCATAATCATCCGGCGGGAGACGCCACTCCCTCGCCTGAAGATGTGGAACTCACGCGCACGCTGATTGCTGCGGGACAATTACTCGACATCGTACTGCTTGACCATCTGGTGGTCGGTCATGACGGCTGGGCATCGTTAAAGGAGATGGGCTTAGGCTTTTAAGGATTATTCT
>CALMZT010001322.1 GCA_937870805.1 uncultured Chloroflexota bacterium | reverse complement strand
ACCCGGCGACAAAAGCGACGCCGTTCATCAATGTGTTCCAACGGCTGGCGCGCGCAGCTTGAGTATTACCTGTACTCACCTGGGCAGCAACCGTTTGCGTAACGCGCCCACCCATGTAGCCAATATAAGCAGGGACAAGAGGAAGTACACAAGGGGAGATAAATGACACTAATCCGCCAAAAAACGCAAAGATGATGCCCAAGCCTAACGATATTGTTGAATAATCCACAACCTTAGCCTTTACTCATCACTCATCTCTGATGAGCTATTCTCCTGCCTTTTACGACGTGATGACGACAGTGCTGCTTTCTCTCATCTGCCGATACAGCCATCGTGCTATGATTGGTGACACTTGGATAGCTCTGCCTGCATAGGGTTTACCAAAACGATTGTGCCAGTATGCGCCAACTAATCCATAGTTACCAAAACCAATATGCCAAGGCACACCATGAAACACGCCGTTTTCAGTTTCGCAGCAAATGCCACCTGCTTGTCGCGATTGAACACTGTATACGCCTGTCTGAAGGGCTTGTCCAGTGGCAATAGGCGCACTCATGACCCGTCGCTTGCCATTATAGACGTGGAGTGTCTGTTCGGAAAGGCTGATCTCTAAGCGTACATCATCTACATCAGGAGTATCTTCTGGAGCCGCTTGCCAGAATACCGCCTGCGTCCAACCAAGTTGTGCGCTTTTATCAGACTCGACGGCGTACCATCCATCAGCCAGCGCATCAATCACGCGCAGCACACCGCCATGCCCTACGCGCGTCACTAACGGCGCAGCAACCGCACACCAGGCGTGCACAGGGGCAACTGGTGCAGCAACTTCCGCCCAAAAAGGAACTTGAGGTAAGGTGAAGACTGTCTGAGGTGCATACGGCAGCATCGCCTGTACCTCCGTGCGCTCCACATAGCCTTCCGCAACACGAAACCAATCGCCCTGAGTGCCCGTCAAGCGGAGTATGCTATCTGCCCAGATACGTTTAACGATAGTGGCTTGATCGTGCGGAGCAGCGCGCACCCGCAGTGTATCCAACGCGCGCCCATAATGCGCAGGAGAATCCAAATTGCTGCCCAAAACAGCCTCTGGCGCAATTCCAAGCAGGGTTACTCCCGCAATCGTCAGAAACTTGCGGCGCGAAAGCTTCATGCGTTCGCAACTCGCACGACAACAGAATGCAATCCACCAGCGCCATTCGGAAACGGCTTGGCAGAAGCACGTTCGCTCTGTGTAAAGCCATCGCTGTCTGTCGCGCGCACTTTGATGAGATATTCACCCGGTGCTGGCGGTACCAAGTCAATTTGCCAGCTTGTCCAGCGATGCGGTGTACTCGCACTGATCGGCGCAGGCATCCACGCGCCGCCATCAACGCTGATTTCAACTTGTGTCACACGCCGACTACCCGCGTAGGCGATACCTGATAATGTCACTATGCCCGAAACAGCCTCACCATGATGCGGATTGAAAATCGCAGCCGTAGTTTGTACCGCGCCATCCGCTGACCAACCGCGACCTTCCCAATAGCCGATCAACGGTTCATTACTCAATTCAATTTTCTGAATCCACTTTGGCATCTTATAGCCGTACAAACCGGGCACAATGACCCGCGCGGGAAAGCCATGTTCCGGCGTCAACATCCTTCCGTTCATTTCAAATGCCAATAGCGCATCCGATAATTGCTCTAGTCTTAACGAGGTAGCATACCCATCGGCGCATAAAAAGTGAAGATACGGTGCATCTGAACTCACGTCTGCACGCTCAAAAATGCTGCTCAGTGCTGCGCCACTCCATACAGCATCTCCGATCCAGCGTCCACCTAGCGGATTACCAATACAGGATAGTGTACAAGCAAGTTCAGTTGTCGGTAGCGTCTGCAAGTCCTGATAGGTAAGCGGAACAGGATTCTCTACAAGACCACTGATGGAAAGTATCCACGTCTCCTGCTGAATGATCGGGACACGACGGATTTGCTGACGGAAAAATTGATCTATCGGCGTAATTTCTGTCGAGCGTCGCAGCAGAGGAATACGGGATTGAATTGAAGTAGGCTTTTGTTCTGCAACAGCCATGACACTTGTGCCTATCCCTGCTGCGGCAGCGACGGAGCCAGTTGCGCTAAGAAGAAATTGTCGTCTCGTTAAACTCATACTCTATACAATGTATATAAACAATGCGGGGGGATCAGTCCCCCCAACAATAATTTCGCATTATAGCTTGTCTGAACGTTTTATGCTTGATTTACTTGCGGGCGGCGGCTTCGACACATTTCGCGCCACCCGTGCCTACAATCGTGCCGTGACGCACACCTGCCTTGATATCCACACGATCACCAGCGCGCAAACGAATGAGCTGGTTGCTGTCCGGGAGCATAATTTCCAACGTGCCATCAATCACAAATAGAACTTTGTCGTAACCGTGGCTGCGTACCCCGTAGCGGTGGTTCGGCATGTTTACCCACATATACGGACGCAGCCCTTCATGCTGCATCAGGCGGGTAATCGAGGACATAGTAGGATGCTGCCCACCACTCCAACGAACGACACGGACACCAGTTTCCGCAATAGCCATATCTAGAAAACTCCTTTGACGATACCGCGCATTAGTATATTCCTAGAAAGAGATTCGACAAGGATTTTTAACAAAAGTTTTATAAATCTAACGAAACTTATTGAAAGGAAAGGCGTTTTTCCAATAGCCAACAAGGTTCGTGGACATGGCGCGTTCGTCCTTCGTGGTCAAGGTAACTCCAACGCCCTTCATCTTCGCGGAAAATCTTATAATCGAGTCGTTCATACAGCCGTCGCGCGCTGA
>CALMZT010001321.1 GCA_937870805.1 uncultured Chloroflexota bacterium | reverse complement strand
CGTGCTAATTCGTCCATATCCCGATTGTAACGCTTTATCTTCTCATACGATACAATTCCCCTGAGTAGTTACCATTTTAGCGGGGTTATTCGCTACAGAAGATAAACGAGGACAAGTCTTCGGACTTTTGTCCAGTGCAGTAGCTATTGGCGGGTTGATCGCGGGTTTGACCAGCGGACCGATTGTAGATCGTTGGGGCTTTACTACACTTTTCAACCTCATTGCGATGCTCGCCTTGCTGATCCCGCTTATCGGCGGGTTCATCGAAGATTACGATGTCATTCAACCAAAAACTAAGCGTGATGAGGCGGCTTCCCGATCCTTCACCTTTACCAGTGGATTTCTTTTGCTGTTTACTGCCAGCGTCCTGGCATTCATCGTTAACAGCACAGGCGCACTTGCCCGTCCACTCATCATGACCGAATTGCAATTCGATGCCACCGCCATCTCCAGCGCCGTCGCAGTGGGTGGGTTGATCGGCTTGCCTCTGCCGTTCCTCGTCGGTTGGCTTTCTGATCGCATCGGGCGCAAGCCGCTCTTGATTCTGTGCTATCTGGCGAACGCTTTGGGACTCTTAGTGCTGGTTGTGGCATTTGCTCCCTGTCATTTCTGGGCATCTGCGGCATTGCAGCTTTCGATGGCTGCCAGCATGGCGGTTGGTTCTGCGCTCATTACAGACCTTGTTCCACATGAATCTTTGGGGGTAAGCCTTTCGCTGTTTACTTCCAGCAACTCCATGGGCTTCGTCATTGGCTTTGCAGGTACAGGCATCGCCATGCAGCAGTTCGGTAGTCCCGCCACGTTACTGCTTGGCGTATTTCTGTCGCTGATTTCTGCCGCCATACTCATTTTCATTCGTGCTGGCGCGCGCAAACCACCGTTCAAACAGGTTGTGGCGGCAACCCCGGCTGCCTGATGATACATCGTCGTTTGCAGCTTCACCGCATCGCTTTGTATGTGCCTCCATTTTTGAGTTCAACCGCATATTGACTTCACATACCCCCTATGCTAGACTTCCCGCACTGAAGCCCTATCGTAATACATGTTCGAGAGGAAGTTGGCTATCTCCGGCGAGGAATACCGCATCAACCGAGAAATACGCGCACGCGAAGTGCGTTTGGTCATTGATGGACCTGAGGGCACGAGCCAGAATGTTGGCGTTGTCCCGTTGTCACAAGCGCTGCAAATGGCAGAGGAACGCGAACTCGATCTTGTCGAAGTCGCACCCAACGCCGCACCACCCGTCTGCCGCATTATGGACTTTGGCAAGTTCCAGTATGAAAAGCAGCGGCGTGAACGTAAAGCACGCAAAGCGCAAAAGGTCGTGGAAGTTAAAGAAATCCAACTGCGCCCCAAAACGGATGACCACCACCTTGGGTTTAAAGTCCGGGATGCGCGTGGCTGGATTGAAGAAGGCATGAAGGTGCGCGTCCGTATCCGTTTTCGCGGACGTGAAATCACCCATGCCGATATTGGACGCCAACGTCTTGAAATGATTGCTAACGAACTCAAAGATATTGCCGTCGTCGAGCAAATGCCCACCCTTGAAGGGGGCAGTATGCTGATGATTTTGTCGCCGGCATCAGATAAAAAGAAATAAGGTCGTCATCATGGGTAAACTGAAAAAGTACAAACTGAAAACACACAAATCGACTGCCAAGCGTTTTCGCGTCACAGGCAGCGGTAAAGTCATGCGCACGTATGCTGGCAAAAGCCACTTCCGTCGTCGCAAGCCATCGCGCGTCAAGTCGAAGTTCTCGCGTGTGACGGAAGTCAGCAACAAAGCGTTCGCCAAGCGCATCATGCGTCTCGCACCCTACCTGCGCAAGTACCGCCAGAACCCTCCGGCGTAGTCACTGCCGGGTTCCGCAATCATCTTTAATGCCCGGGGTTCATACTCTGGGCAGTTTGTTGTATATGGAGTAATTCATCATGGCTAGAACAAAAACCGGCTTTGTACGCCGCCGCAGCCACAAGAAAATTTTGAAACTGACCAAGGGACAATACGGTTCGCGCAGCCGTCTGTGGAAGCGCGCCCACGAAGCGATGCTCAAGAGCCTGTTCTATGCGTATCGTGATCGCCGCCGCCGCCGCCGTGATCTGCGTACCCTGTGGATTGCACGCATCAACGCCGCCGCGCGCTTGCAAAAGCTGAGCTACAGCCGTTTCATTCACGGGTTGAAACTGGCAGGCGTGGAACTGGATCGCAAGATTCTGGCAGACATCGCCATCCGCGATCTTCCGACGTTCAATAAGATCGTTGCCATTAGCTTGCAGCATCAACAGTAAAACACAGCTTTTTGCGATTAGCGATTAGCGATTAGCGGTTAGCTCATACGAGTTAGCCGTTTTTGCGTTTATCCAAAATTTGACACGAACAGCACATCAATGTATTCTATATTTAGAAAGTTCTGAATTTCACAATAGGGAAATAAAATGGCTGCGAACGCAACTTATGTCCTGTCCTTCCCGGAAGTTCAATCAACGCTCAAAGATGCAGATCACGTCGATGTGAAAACCGTAGAAGGCAGCATCACCCTGCGGCAGTTCGTCGCAAACATGATGAATTATCAACCCGCGTGGATCACCTTTCTTTTCGGCGTGCGCGCGGTGTTCGTGCGCTTTTTAGGCATGAAGCAAGAAGGTATTCCTCAACCGAATCAGATTCGTGCTGAAGATGTGCCGATGACGCCGGGCAGCAAAGCCGCTTTCTTTAAGGTCAAACTCGCGCGTGAAAACGAATACTGGCTGGCGGAAGTGAAAGATCAACATCTTGATGCGGCGCTCGGCGTCGTAGTCGAACCGTTGGGAAATGGGCGTAACCGCTTCAAAGTCATCACCATCGTATATTACAACAACTGGGCAGGTCCCGTGTACTTCAACGTGATTCGC
>CALMZT010001320.1 GCA_937870805.1 uncultured Chloroflexota bacterium | reverse complement strand
CGGTCTCGACCTGAAACTCCATGCCAGTTTGTTGGCTCTCGCCTTTACCAATATCATTTACTAGCAATCAGGGTAAATGTTACATTGAGCCTGTATCGCGTTCCGGTCCGGGCTTCAATCCATCGGGGTTTCGTCCAGTTGCGCCATCGACGGGCGAGAAAGAAACCGCTATTGAAGGCATCCGCGCCGAGAAGAGCCAGCGCGATCCTAACCAAAAACCCTGGTACTGGATTTTGGGTGATACGTATCCACAGCGCGAAACGCTCAAACGCTGGGGAGCGCGGTTCAGCAGCAAACGGCGTGCTTGGTATTATGTCGGCTGGGAATTACCCGACGGCATCCGGCGGCTCATCACGCACATCACTGAAACGACAGGTGATGATGCAGAAGCGGAGTCGGCAGCAGTCCCGATGATGAGTCCCGAACTGGAAGCGCAAATACTGGATGTGCTGGCACAGGATGACGCAGTACCCATCCTGTCCGAACCTGAGTCGGCAAAGGCTAATTCCTGTGTTTGTGAGCAGTTTGGGACAAAGGGGTGGTATCCAGCGAAGCATCTGGGGGACTGGGTAGCGTGTGGCGGCTGCAATCCTGATGGATTGAACAAGCCAGCTTACCCGCCCGATGGCGCATTGAGTAAGGCTATGCCGCTGACGGAAACTGAAACCCCTGCGGTGCGGGTCATGAAACCTGCACCGATCCCTGCCGATGGCACACCGCTGGACGACGTACAAAGTGCGATTGTCCAGGCGAAAACGCAGCCCACCCCTATCTTATCCAACAGCATTTCATCGCAGAAACACGCGCTGGCAGCGATTGGACAGTCTTACGTCGGTGAGCTGACGGGCAGCATCAGCGGGAATGTCTACTGTTACGGTTACGCCATCCACGAGGGCATCTGTGTCTTCGTGAATATGGGCGGGCCGCGTATGGCAGTAGAAGCGATCCGGGCGAAGCTGTCGAAGGGCGACATTGTGAGCTGCACGCCCTGGGATGCACCTGCCATCGAACTGACAGCGGGCGAAGGCAGCAGCGGCATGTATCACGATTACATGCAGAATATTCCCGAAGCGAAGTTCACCTCACTCATCCTCTGCCACGATCTGCTGGTCAACCCCAATTACGGCGGCAAGTCCACGACCTTCATCCTCCGCACCGACGAGGCACAGGCAGCAGCAAAGCTCAAGCATCACATCACCGAACTGGTTAAAGTGCCGGTCTTCGACGAGTGGGCGAGCTATCTGTATCATGCCGGGCAGACCGCGATGCTCGTCCGTCCGACCCGCTCGGCGGGAGAGATTGACCTGCTCGGTGTCAATCTGGACATTGATGCCTGGACGCGGCTCATCACGGGCGGCATCGAACAGGGCGTGATCGCGCTTCCCGCCTCCATTTAATTTCACACCATTCCTATCGCAGCCGTCTGTCAGACCTCTGGCAGGCGGCTGTTTTCGATTCTCTGAAAGGAACCTTCTCATGGCACGAGCCGAGAGCAAAATGGTTATGGGTTATCTCCCGATTGACCGACATCATCATGCCGCCATCACATCGCTGGTCGTGCCTGCCACACCAGCGGTGAAACTGCTCGACCCCTTCGCTGGTGATGGGCTGTTTCTGGACACAGCGGCGCAAGCGTGGCATGTCACACCCTACGCCAATGAATTGGACGGTGAACGCGCTCAGGCGTGTATCGAGCGTTTTGGTCCGAAACAGGCGGTGCGCTGCGATGTCGAGCGGCTGCTGGCATCCAATAACGCCTTTGGCGCGGCGTGGCTCAATCCCCCGTATGACCATGACGTGCGCCGTGTCACGGCTTAGTTGATTGTGTGCCAAGCACACCTTAGGTTACTTGCTTGAAATCGCCTAAGACCTCATCTGACTTACTTGGAGGGGAAACCCGAAGGGGACAATCGCCTGTCAGAAAAGCTTTCTTGAGAAGTGCCGAATAGCTTCAAGAGGAGAGAGCAAGAGGTTCCGCATATGGTGAAAGCTGGATTGCTTGAAGCCCAGTGTCAAGGGTTCCATCGTAGTTCATGGAGAACATCGGCTGATACTCCATCTCTGCGGTACGAGAGGCATTTGTCGTGTGCCTTATGGAAGAAGCGAGCGCAGAGCCAGCCCGATATTTCGGGAGTAAGACACGAACGGGACACCTACGTGCGGATAAAGTCAATTGAGTACGGAACATGGGATAACCCGCGCACCGCGAGGTGCAGGGTTACGGAGTACCCGTAGTAGTCCGAGATAGGGAAAGCCTATCACATGGCGAAGGGGTACAGGTGAACAGTCTACAAGAAAAGGAGTGATAGTTCGGATGAACACTAATCACAAGTTGCTTGAGACACTTCATAAGCTCGGCAGCGAAGGGAAAGCAGTAGAGCGACTTTATGCTCGCATGTTGGACGAAAACTTGTTTCTCGCAGCCTACGCCAACCTATATAGCAACGATGGTGCAATGACCACTGGCGTAGACCCGGAAGACAAGATCGACGGCATGAGCTTGTCGCGTATCCAAGAAATCATCCAAACGTTGGAACACAACGACTGGAAATGGCAGCCGGTACGCCGCAAGCACATCCCCAAAGCCAATGGCAAAATGCGTCCGTTGGGGATACCGGGATGGAGTGACAAGTTGGTTCAGGAGGTGGTGCGAATGGTACTGGAAGCGTACTACGAGCCGAGATTTCATGATGAAAGTCATGGGTTCAGGCAACATAGAAGCTGCCACACCGCACTGCTACAAATCAAGAAAACCTGGACGGGCGTGGTCTGGTTCGTTGAAGGAGACATTAAAGGCTGCTTCGACAATATCGACCACAACCTACTGCTGCAAATCGTCGGTCAGCGAGTACGAGACTTTCGGTTTCTGAAACTGCTGCGAACGATGTTGAAGGCAGGTTATTGGGAAGATGGACAGCAGCGTCAAACACTGTCAGGAACGCCACAAGGCGGTATTGTCAGTCCGTTGCTGGCAAACATCTTTCTCCATGAACTCGACGAGTATGTTCTGAAGGTTCTCAAACCTGCATTTGACAAAGGAACGCGCAGACGCATCAACAAGGAATACGAAAAACTGAACAACCAACTCCACCAGGCGCGGCGGCAGGGCAATATCCCTGAAGCCAAACGTCTGGAACGGATGCGGAGGGAAGTACCTCGTTCTGACCCGACTGACCCGGATTTCCGCCGTCTCTACTACGTCCGATACGCCGATGATTTTCTGATTGGCATCATCGGGAGCAAAGCGGAGACGGATGACATCAAAGCCAAGATCGGCAGCAAACTTGCTGAATTACGGCTAGAAATGTCTCAGGAGAAAACGGTCATTACCAACGCTGCCCATGAAAGCGCCAGATTTCTCGGCTACGACATCTATAAGGCACAAGACCTGACCCATAGGCATGTGAATGGGCGGGTACAACTCAGCGTGCCAGAAGACCGAGCAGCCCATCTCGCCAAACGCTATCTGTCCGATGGAAAACCGATCCACCGAAACGCGCTCATTGATGCGGATGTACCCGAAATCATCCATATCTTCGATATGGAACTGCGTGGGTACTACAACTACTACAAACTCGCGTACAACGTCAGCACACGGTTGAACAAGCTGAAATACAGCATGTGGTACAGCCTCATGCGAACCCTCGCTCGCAAGATGAAAAGCAGCGTGTCCAAACTCATGCGACGTTACAAAGTGATAGGTCCGAAAACGGGCAAAAAGTGCGTTGGTGTCGAGATGAAGACCGATAGAGGTGAGCGTCTGATTACGTTTGGAGACCTACGACTGGTAGTCGATTGGAATCCCTACGACAAAGATGTCGATCCTTATCATCCTGCACTGCGTCAACGAGAACTCATTTTCCGTCTGAAACACCACGAATGTGAACTTTGTGGGCATGAAAGTGATTGCCTTGAAGTCCATCACATCCGACGGTTGAAAGACATCCGAAGAAAGGTTCGAGAAGGCAAAGGACAGGAATGGGAACTGGTGATGGCGGCACGCAACCGAAAGGCGCTCGTAGTCTGTCGGGAGTGCCACCTGAAAATTCATGGTAAGAGCCTGAAGGTTCGCTAGAGAGCCGGATGAGCTGAAAGGTTCACGTCCGGTTCGGTGGGGGGTTGTTGGAAAAGTGCGAGCAACTGCAAAGTTGCCGTAACTCGCTGGCAGCCTACCCTACAAGACCGCCAAAGCCAATAAGCGCGTCGAGTTCGCTTATCTGCGGCACAGTTGGAAATGGCTGCAAGACGGCGCTCTGGCGTTGTGGTGCATTTATAACCAGCATATCACCGAAGAAGCGGCGGCATTTCTGGCGAAGAACAGCAGCCGTGTGGATGTCTGGGCGCTGCCAGGAAAGCATCAAGGGGAATACGATCAGGTCGTCGTCGCTGCCACCAAAGGCACGCATCCCAACCCCACCGAACTCTACCAGCACATTCTGGATGGCAAAGCCAATCCACGTTCGCTGACCATCCAGCCCGAACCGCTGTACAAACTGCCTGCGCCACCCGACCTCACTCGTTTCGTGTTCGCGCCGGACATCATCGACGAAGAGCAGGGACTGCGGCTGATTCAGGAACAGGGTGCGTGGAAGACCAACGGCTTTCAGGCGCTGCTGGAAGTCCCACGTCCACCGGAACAGATCGAACCTGTCGTCGCGCCGCGTCCCGGTCACATGGCGCTGGTGCTGGCGGCAGGGGTTGCCAACGGCGCTGTCCTCCAGACCGAGAACTACGGGCAGGTCGCCATTCGTGGTAAGACGCACCA
>CALMZT010001319.1 GCA_937870805.1 uncultured Chloroflexota bacterium | reverse complement strand
TACTTGTGCTTCAATGCCCTGAAACAGCGTTTTGATTTCCGTGAGGGTGAAGCCCGCTTTTTGCGCAAACGCGATTATCGAGAGTTTTTGCATCACATCAGCCCCGTAGCGACGGTGTCCGTTCACACGCTTGGGCGCTGGTAGTAATCCCATGCTTTCGTAGTAACGGACGACGGAGGCGTTCATGCCCGCGCGCCGGGCGACTTCGCCAATTGTTAAATCAGCCATAAATTGACCCCTTGACTTAAAGTCAACTTTAACTTGTACACTGTGATTCAGTCAAGTGTGAGAGGAGTCTTTATTGGTGTTGTGGGAAAAAATTCGCGCGGTGGTGATGTTTGGCATTGCCTGCATCACCAGCCCATGTTTCACGCCGTTGATCGTACCGCTGGTTCTCGTGCTGTTGGCGGGAACACCTGCAGCACTGTGGATTTCGCAAAATGTCGGGTGGGTCTATGGCGGATTGACACTCATATCCGCGATTAGCCTCATATTCGGAGTGCGCTGGATGCGGCAGAAATCTTCGCGCGCCATCGCCCAGCAATCAGCAGCCCCTATCGTTCATGAAGCAAACGTTTAACCGATGTAACCATCAGAAAGGGAATCCGATGTCAACCGATACAACAGCCCTCGATCAATTACCGATTGCCTGCGATGCGAGTGCCGTTCCCGCCGATCAGCAGGAATATTGGGTGAAGGAAATCGTACCGAAGCTGTATAGTCAAGTGCAGGAAATCCAGGAACTCCCCAATGGCTATGCCTGGCGGCTGCCGAGTGCCCCCCAGATACTGCTTCTGCTGGCAGAAGACCTCAACATGGAACGGCTTTGCTGCCCGTTTGTGCATTACACGCTGGAGATTGAGCGAAATCGCGGACCCTTCTGGCTGCGCATGACGGGCGGTGAAGGCGTCAAAGAGTTCTTGCGCATCGCGTTTGAAGCCTCGACCTACTTCAATCCGCAAGTGGTCAAAGCTGCCGGACTTCACGTCTCTGGTCCGCAAATTGATTCGGTAGCAACGGCGCATGAGGCGATTGACAAAATCAACGAGCGTTTTGCCGAGACTGTAAAGTCTAACAAGCGATAGGAATCTGAGGATATTGCCGAAGCCGCCGACATCAGTGTATCCTCGCGCGGCGCGCGTTATGCAGTTTAACGATTAAAGACGGAGTAAAAGAAGGGTGTCTGTAGGGGCGTACCTGCGTGTGCGCCCAACGGTGGGCAGACACATTCGTCTGCTAATCTTCGATAGCAGTAGTGACCTGGTGCGGTTTTTCTTGCGGCACAGTGATAGTGACGATTGTGCCGAGTCCTAGCTGGCTGGCGATGTGGAGCGTGCCGCCGATGGACTTGGCGCGTTCTTTCATGATGCTCAAGCCGAAGCTGTCCGGCTGCGTGTCGCGCAGATCGAAGCCGCGCCCATTGTCGCTGATTTCAAGTTGCAGCGTATCAGCCGTTTGCGTCAGATAAAGGGAAACCCGCGAGGCGCGCGCGTGCTTGGCGATATTGTTCAGGGCTTCCTGAGCGATATGATAGCGCGCGATTTTGACATCAGCCAGCAGCGTGAGGTTTTCAATGAGTCGGATGTCCATCTCCACCGGCTGACGGCTCGTCAAAGTTTCGGCGAGCTGGCGCAGCAAGTCTTCGAGATGGGTTTCGACCAATGCTTTGGGGCGCAGTTCAAGCAAGAGGGAGCGCATCTCTGCCAGCGCGCGGCGGTTGAGCAAATAGAGTTCCTTCAGCCCATCGTGGATCGTTTCGGGCATGTCCCGAGTGATGCGCGGCAGCGACTCGGCAATCACGCTGGCGGAAAACAACGTTTGGCTCACGGCGTCGTGCAGATCGCGTGCGAGACGCTGGCGTTCGTTGAGCGCGGTGAGTTCCTGCGCTTGTGATAATCGGCTGGCGTGTTTCAATCATCTTGCGGAAATTCGGTACATGCGCAATGGCAATTCTGATGTTTGATTTGGTCGAAGCATTGGCATCATATTCGCGCGAAAGGATGATGACGCCATAACCATCCTCAGTCATCATGATTTCGGCAAGATCGTGGGGAATGACTTTACCCACATTAATCAGGATGCGGTCAAGAATTTCCTCAAAATCCAGCGTGCTGTTGAGGGCGGCGGCAGTCCCGTAAAGCGCCTCGGCAATCATGCGCTGGGTATGCTCGGCGGCTTACGCCTGTTCGAGCGCGGTAACATCGGTGGCGATACCGATTGCGCCGATGAACTCACCATCCTTACTCACCATTGGTCCATAGTGAATCTCAAAGCTGTGTTTGCCAATGGGCAAAATGAACTCACCATC
>CALMZT010001318.1 GCA_937870805.1 uncultured Chloroflexota bacterium | reverse complement strand
AAAAATCCATTTAGAGGGAGCACACATTGGTGCTCCCCTACGAGTATTCTCAATTTGGAACTTCAACCTACTTTGATGCAGTCTTAGCCGGGACGTAGGCAAACGAAGGTTGTACAACGTCCCCAGTTTCGATTGCTGTTTTACACGGGTGCTGTAGCGGGCTTGTCTTCAGGGACTTTGCGCATGGATTGGAACTTGCCATAGCTCAAGCTGCGCCACACCCACTCCAGCGGACCGAAGTTAAAGCGGCTCATCCACCAATAGCTGAAGGCGATCTGCGCAATGCCGATGCCGATGCTGACCAGCAAGCTGCCCATCGCGCCCATTTCATCGGATAGCCCGAAACCGTAACCGTAAAACAGCGTCGTGGCAATGATCGACTGCATGATGTAGTTTGTAAACGACATTTGCCCAAAGGGAATGAGAATGGACAGACGTTTGTTCCACTGGGGAAGTTGTGCCAGCAGCGTGATCCAGGAGACGTGAATGAGCGCCATGCCAGGTCGATGAATGATGGCGATAGAAAGCAGTTCGCCGCCAATTGCTCCCACAATCCCGATGATAAGACCCCACACGAACAATGGGCGATAGGCAGCCATGTTTTCAAAGATCCTGCGACGTCCGGCGTACATGCCGAGCATAAACATCGCCAGCACATTGAGACCGTCAAAGATTACTGCTGCCAGAAAATCGGGCGTGAAATTGTTGACTCGATACGCTACCACTTCCAGATAGCTGCGCTGGTTATAATAGACCGCGTTAATCTGCTCTAACACATTGTCGGGGTAGGCGATGCCGAAATCGACGTTATAAAGCAGGCGCGTCGCGACAGGTGAAATCACCAGAAGGACGACAGCACCCACCCACAACGCGCGATCTGACAACATGTTCAGCAACAAGAGCACGATACCGAAAACGGCATAGACACGCAGAATGTCGCCATCCCAGATGAGCAGATAGTGCAAACAGCCAACGATAAACAACCCCAGCATCCGACGAATGAAAAGGGCATTCCCTTTTACCCCTTTAGCTTGCGCGCGGCTGATCTGCACCGCGAAGCCCAACCCAAACAGGAACGAGAAAACCAGATATAACTCCGTCCCCAGCGTGTTGTACATAATAATACGGGCAAGATCATCAATCGGGGAGAGGGGAGGAATTTCGTAGCCAGGCGTAAACCAGGGCACACGGATCGTCTGGAAGTTGCCGATCAGGATCAGAAATAAAGCGTAGCCACGCAGAATATCTAAAATGTTGATGCGTTCGGTTTTTTGGGTTGGTGCTATCGCTGCGGTCATAAAGCCTGCACTTTCTCCGGACTCATTCGTCATGAACTTAACACGACGGGGTAGGTTAAGTTCTACAATTAATGCTACTGCTAGTCATTGACTGACAGAGGACTCATGCAATTCTAATCTAATGGATAAAGTATATCGTTGTCAACGCTCCAATGTAAGGTTAGGAAATTTTTTATAATTCGTATAGAACTTGAGCGAAAATGCTTTCAAGTTCAGTCAAAAGCAGGAGAATGAGTAACACGCGGTAAGACGTTTGCTCATGGGTAAATCTACTGCGAACAAGGGGATTAATCCCCTTGTTCAAGGCGCAAAAGCCTATCTGTACCCAGGAACCAAGACATTCTGAATTCGCTTGCTTACGCTTCAGCCTGCACTTCCGCTTGCAGTTGAGGTTTGCGGAAAGGTTGAAACTGTCCATAGGTCAGTACACGCCACAGCCATTCCAGCGGACCATAGCGGAAGTATTCCAGCCACCAGCGGCTGAAAACCACCTGTCCGATGTAGATCACCGCGATCAACACAAAACTGTTGTCGGTATCGACCTTGCTGTAGAAGCCATAGCCATAGCCGTAAAAAATTATTGTGCCGATTACTGATTGCATGATGTAGTTGGTCAGCGCCATGCGTCCCATCCACGAAAAGGGAGTCAGCCAGCGGCGCGCTTTGCGACTGCGTGCGAGCAAACAAACGGCGCAGGTGTAGGCACAGGCTAAGCTCGGCGCGCTCAGGATAAAAATCCCTAACAGCGTTCCGACGCTGCCCATCAGCAAGCCGAGCACTAACCCCCAGCGGAACAGCACGCGATTTTCCTTAAGATGTTCAAAGATTTCGCAGCGTCCGGCGTAGAGTCCTAGCAGGAAAGACGCCAGCACCAGTGGACCCTGAAAAAATAGGATGGAGAGCGTTTCCGAGAAGAAACCTTGCAGCCGAAAGCTCACGATTTCTAAATAAGTTCCTGTGCTGAGGATGCTGCGGGATGTGCCAAAACCTCCGCTGCCCAAGAAAGACGCGCCGAGTCTTGGCAGCAGCGGCGACAGCACAAGGAGCACAACGGCGGCGATCAGTATCACTTTCAACGGACGGTCATAAAACACGATGAGCACAAAGCCTAGTATCGCGTACAAACGCAGAATATCGCCGTCCCAGATCAGCACGTAATGCAGCACCCCGATTGCCAGCAGCCCCAGCAAGCGCCGGGGATATAACGACATAGCGTTGACGCCTTTTGCCCGCGCGCGCTTCATCTGGACGGCGAAACCAACGCCAAAGAGGAAGGAAAAGATGATGTAAAACTTGCCTTCGACCAGAATAACGACAATTGTATCCAGCATGTGATCAAGAGGCTGCGGGGTGGGGAGTCCGCCGCGAAACCAATGCATGTTGACAGTTAAGACTCCAAAGAGCGCGAAGCCGCGCAGAATATCGAGCACCTGTATCCGTTCGTTAGAGGCAGTTGGGGCGAGTGGGGACTGTGCCACAGGGGCGCTTTGCATCGAAGGACACCTTGAAATGTTTAAAGGACATCATATCATCCTTACAAACATTACATTATATTAAGCAATTTCACCTGTCAATGCAATGATTGTAAATTTAGTGTGAAACTACATGAATCTCTGCAAATCTACACAAGGCAAGCGGCAAGCGTAATGATGGTTTATAATCAGCGCCGCATTGATTCTGCGACAGGATAAGGTTATGACAGATCTCAGCGGCTGGGTCACAAAAGGTTACGAAATACGTCAGGTCATCGACAAAGGAGGCTTTGGCGCTGTCTATCGCGCTTTTCAATCGGTGATCGGACGCGAAGTGGCAATTAAGGTGATTCTGCCAGCCTTTGCGAACCAGCCCGAATTTATCCGCCGCTTTGAAAGTGAAGCGCAGTTGATCGCGCGGCTGGAACATCCGCACATCGTACCATTGTATGATTACTGGCGTGACCCCGATGGCGCGTATCTGGTCATGCGCTGGCTGCGTGGTGGCAATCTGCGCGCGGCGCTGCAATCCGAAAGCCTCGACCTTTATAAAATTGCCACGATCATCGACCAGATTTCCGGGGCGCTGGCGATTGCCCACCGCAACGGCGTAATTCACCGCGACCTCAAGCCCGAAAACATTTTGCTCGACGAAGACGGTAATGCTTATCTCAGCGACTTCGGCATCGCCAAAGACCTGAGCGCGAAGGCTGAGGACGAAGATGTGATGACGGGTTCGCCCGCCTACGTTTCACCAGAACAAATCACGAGTCAGGAAGTGACGCCGCAAACCGACGTGTACAGCCTGGGCATTATGCTCTATGAACTGCTCACCGGACAACAGCCGTTCGCGGGCGAAAAACTGGCAGCCGTGATTATGAAACATCTGCGCGATCCTATTCCCAGTCTTGGCGGGCTGCGTCCCGATTTACCGCCTGCCTTCGATGACATTATCCAGCACGCAACGCAGAAAGAAGCGCCAGATCGCTTTCCCGATGCATTGTCGATGTCGGCGGCGCTGTGGCGTGCTGTGCGTGTGACCTTAGCGCAGGCAGAAGAGGATATTGAATTCAGCGCTGTGCCTGCGCCGCTGCGCGAAACGATGGTGATGGCTGATTTGACACCTGTGCCGGGCTTGGCAGAAATCCGCAACCCCTATAAAGGGCTGCGTCCATTTGAGGCAGTGGATGCCGATCAGTTCTTCGGGCGTGAAAAACTGACGCAGCAGCTTGTGGCGCGCATGGCAGAAAATGACCCCCTGAAACGATTCCTCGCTGTCGTCGGTCCCAGCGGCAGCGGCAAATCCAGCGTCGTCAAAGCGGGCTTAATTCCGGCGCTGCGACAGGGCGCGCTTCCTGGCTCGAAGGATTGGTTTCTGGTCGAGATGGTGCCCGGCATTCATCCGCTAGATGAATTGGAAAATGCCCTGCTGCGGGTCGCTGTTAATAAGCCCGACAATCTGAGTGAAGTGCTGCACCGTGATGCGCGCGGCTTGGCGATGGCAGCCCAGTCGATTTTACCGCCCGGCGGCAGCAGCGAACTGGCGCTGTTCATTGACCAGTTTGAAGAAGCCTTCACGCTGGCAGCGACCCCTGAAGAAACCGCGCAGTTCCTCGATCTGCTGGCGGGCGCGATCACCGACCCTTATTGCCCATTGCGTGTTGTCATTACGCTGCGCGCAGATTTTTATGATCGTCCGTTGATGCACCCGACGTTCAGCGAGTTGATGAGCAAGCGCACTATCGTCGTCGTACCGCTGTCGCCGAGCGAATTAGAACGCGCTGTGACCGCGCCCGCCGAAAGCGTAGGCGTGGTGCTTGAGCCGGAACTCGTCAAACAGATCATCGCGGAAGTGAAGAACGAACCCGGCACGCTGCCTTTGCTGCAATATGCGCTCACCGAATTATTTGAGCGTCACGAGGGGCGCAAAATCACGCGGGCGGCATATAACAAAATCGGCGGGGTGTTAGGTGCATTGGCGCGGCGCGCTGATGAAATTTATGACACGCTGTCGCCGGAAGGCAAGCCCGCCGCCGAACAGCTTTTCCTGAGATTGGTCACGTTGGGGGAGGGGACTGAAGATACGCGCCGCCGCGTGCCAATGTCGGAACTGCTGTCGATGGGCATCCCGCGCGACCTGATGAACGATGTCATCGCCATCTTTGGCAAGCATCGTTTACTGACGTTTGACCGCGACCCCATCAGCCGCGCGCCGACGGTGGAAGTGGCGCATGAAGCCATTATCCGCGAGTGGAATCAACTGAAGACATGGCTCGACGCCAGCCGTGAAGACGTGCGCCAGCAGCGGCGTTTGGCGACTCTGCTGAACGAGTGGCAGAACGCCGGGCGCGACCACAGCTTTTTACTGCGTGGGGCACAGCTTCAACAGTTTGAATTGTGGTGTGAGACGAGTAAGCTGGCACTGGTGGATGCTGAGCGTGAATTTTTGCAAGCCAGCATTGACGCGCGCGAGGCACAGCACACCGCCGAACGCGCCCGTCAGCAGCACGAACAGGAACTTGAACGGCGCGCGCAGATTTTCCAGCGGCGTTTGTTGATTGCGGTGTCCGTCGCGGCAGTGATCGCACTGCTGTTGGCGGGGTTTGCCTTTACACAGCGCGCCGAAGCCGAACGCAGCGCCGCTACCGCGATGGCAGCTGAAGCCTTAGCCATTAACCAGGCGAACAATGTGGCGACTTCGGCAGCCGTTGCGCAGCGCCGCGCCGATGAACTGCAATCGCTGTCATTGGCAGACGACGCCGAACGCGCGCGTGAGGGCAACAATATTGATCTGGCGCTGTCCTTAGCCATCGAAGCTAATCGCATTCCAAATCCTCCTATCGAAGTGCAGCGTATTCTTGGCGAACTTCTCCCGATTTCAGCAGCGCGCCTGTTGAATGGCGGGCACACTGATCGCGTGAGCGCCCTTGCGTACAGTCCTGATGGCGCAACGCTGCTGTCCGCTGGCGGGGATGGACTGCTGATCCTGTGGAATCCGCGCACAGGGGCAATTGTGCAACAGATTACGACTGGAAGTTCGATCAACAGCGCTGCTTATTTGCCGAATGGCACGCAGGCGATTACGGCGTCGAACGATGGCACGCTGACATTGTGGGATTTGAATACCGGTGAAGCGCTGCGTGTGTTCGGCGCAGATGGCAGCGGGCATACGGATGCTGTGTTCAGCGTCGCCGTGAGTCCTGATGGGCGTTATGCGCTGTCCGGCTCGCGTGATGCAACGCTGATATTGTGGGATGTGGCGACGGGGCAGGTGGTACGGCGCTTTGAAAATGGACACACAGATCGTGTGACCAGCGTCGCCATCAGCGCTGATGGGCAGTTCGGTTTATCAGGCTCGGCGGATAACACGGCGATTGCGTGGAATCTGACAACGGGCGAAGTCGTCTGGCGCTTGCAGGGACATACTGACATTGTGACAAGTGTGGCGTTTAACCCAAATGGTAATCTGGCGCTGACAGGTGCGGCAGATAACACGGTGATGCTGTGGAATCTGGCAACGGGAGCGATGGTGCGGCGTCTGGAAGGGCATACGGAGCGCGTAACCAGCGTGGCGTTTAGCCCCGATGGTCGGCTGGCGGCGTCGGGTTCGGGAAGTCCGTTCGCGGGCGCATCGAACGAAAACACCGTGATCCTGTGGGACGTACAAAGTGGAGCGCAGTTAGCGCGCTTCAACGGGCACAGCAGCCAGGTCACGACGGTGACGTTTAGTCGCGATGGTTTGAACGTCGTGTCGGGTTCGACGGATACAACGCTGCGAGTGTGGGCAATCGAGCCGGATGTCGAGATCGCGCGGCTTCAGACAGGCGTACCGATTACAGACTTCGCGCTGAATAACGATGGCACGTTGGGACTCGCCGCAGGCAGCGATTTCAGCCTGACGCTGTGGGATATGCAAAGCACAGCCGAACTCTGGCAAGTGGCGACAAGCCACAGCAACCTTATTAATGCTGTAGCAATGAATACCGCAGGCACGCGGGCGCTCACGGCGTCCGATGATCGCACGCTGATCTTATGGGATTTGAGCACAGGCACGCCCATTCGCACGCTCAACGGGCATACGAATCAGGTGAAGGATGTCGTGTTCACGCCTGATGGACGGTTCGCACTGTCCGGTTCGCGTGACCGCACACTTATCCTTTGGGATGTAGACGAAAGCTCAGCGACATTCGGGCAAGCGGTGCGCGTGTTTGAGGCGCGGCATACCAACGTCATCAACGCGGTGGCAGTGAACTACGATGGGACGCTGGCATTGTCGGCGGCGGCTGATCGCGCGGTGATTTTGTGGGACGTGGCGACGGGAACGGCGCTGCGCACGTTCAACGGGCATGAGGATGACGTGTTGAGTGTGGCGTTTAGTCCCGATGGGAACTATGCGGTTTCAGGTTCCGCCGACAAAACGCTGATTCTGTGGAATGTGCAAACGGGTGCGATGCTGCGGCGCTTCGGCACGACAGGCGACGGCGAAACCATCGGGCACAGCGATTGGGTGATGAGCGTCGTGTTTAGCCCTGACGGTCAGCAGGTGATTTCGGGTTCGCGAGATCGCAGCGTGCGCGTGTGGGACGTGGCAACCGGGCAGGAGATTCAACGTTTCGGCGCAGTGGATGGGCGCGGCGGACATCAGGACAGCGTGACCAGCGCTGTGGTTTCTGCCGATGGACGCACGCTGTTTTCGGCGGGACTTGACGGCACGGTGCGCGTTTTGCCCTACAGCATTGACGTGCTGCTCAGCTGGGTTGAACAGCAGCGCTACGTGCGTCCGTTAAGCTGTGACGAGCGCGCGCAGTTCCGCGTCGAGCCACTGTGCGAGGTTGAGGCAACGCCAAGCCCGTAGCAGGGGTTCACAGGGGTAGGTATTTAATGCAGGGAAATTGAGCGCACGCCATGACCTCACCCTCTATCCCTCTCCCATGCGGGGACTTGGCTGTCAGTGAGCTAGTGCGGCGGGAGAGGGACTTCAAGACGCGCGTTGTCGAGCGTGTGCGCATTGAAATACGCTTTAGGGTGGTGTGTTTTGAAGGGTTGGTGGAGATCAGCATAAAATACCTACCCTTGTAAAGTAGCAGGGGACACGCCGCAATTGCTAAGTGATGCTAAGATAGTAGGCAGTTGAAAGGACCGCCCTATGGAAACGACAGCGACGAAACGGATTGAGGCGTTGTACCAGATACGTGGTGATGACGTGTTCGCTTTTATCGAACAGCATCCGTTTCTCGTGCCGATATTGTTGGAAGCGCCCGCGCAGATCAAGCCGTATTTCCCAGAGTCGCCACTCGCTTTGGAAATGTTTATTGATCCAGAGGGGATCGGCGTTCGCTCTCTGCTGATTGTGATTCCCACTCGTTTAGATGTCGATACCGCCTTCGAGAAGTTCAACCAAATTCATGACGATTTGTGGTTCCAACGATGGGATGAGACGCAGCATAAACTTGATCTTTACATGGAGATGGTGAGTTCATGAGTTTCGACTGGGCGCAATATGTCAACGTTGCAAGGGAACTTGTCGGAGAGAAAACTTCACCATCTTCAGAAGAAGCGAAAGCGCGTGCAGCGATTAGCCGCGCTTATTATGCTGCTTTCAATAAAGCGCGCTGGTATTTGCGTTATAAGGACTATGATCGCAACATCCCACAAGATGGCGCGGCGCACGAATACATCAAGACCAGGTTCAGGACTCATCCTGATGCGCAGTATAAGACTGTCGGCACGACATTAAATCAACTGAGTATTGAACGCAAAAAGGCAGACTATAACGACAACTTCCCAAATGCAGCAGATCAAGCGAAATCTTCCATCAAAGCTGCTGCGACGATCATTTCTATTTTGGACAGTCTATGATGAAACGATTTACACTCGCTTTACTGTTAGTTCTCTTCATTATCCCTTCGTTGACGAGCGCTCAAACGGATGCCACGCTGCAAACGCGCAAAGATGCCATCTACAACCTGCTCGATAATGCCTACAACGCCGGCGATATTGCCGATGTTGCCACGCTGTTCGCTGAGGATTACGTGCGTCACCCTGATGAAGGTGACAGCACGGGTTTCATCATCTCGGCGCTGGCGCTGCGTGCGGCAATGCCCGATCTGCAAGCGTCTATTGATCTGGTGATTGGGCAAGAGGATTTGGTCGCGGCGCGACTGCGGCTGCAAGGCACCTTCCAGAACGAGTTGATTTTCCCGGATACGCCGCCTGTCCCCGCCAACCAGCAGCCCGTCACGATTGCTGTGCATCTGCTGTTCCGCTTCAACGAGGAAGGCTTGATTGTAGAAGAATGGGATGCGTTCGATAATCTACACTTTTTTGCGCAGTTGGGTTTAGTGCCGCCGCCGCAAAGTGTGCCGACTATCCCACTGACCACCGCCGAGATTCTGCCGACGGCGATGGAAGTGCAGAACACCGATACGATTACACAGTATTTGGCGGGACTCAATCAAGGCAGCTTCTCGTTGATCGAACAGCGTTTCCGCGCGGATTTCGTGGCGCATAATCCTTTCGGGACGCTCGATAGGGCAGGGCTGTCGGTTGATCTTAATTTGCTGCGCAGCGCCTTGCCCGACACCACGTGGACGCTCGACCAGATCGCAGCGGAAGGCAATTGGGTAGTGGCGCTGTACACGGTGCGCGGCACGTTCACGAACAGTTTTTTGCTCAGCGATGGCACCTCCGTCCCGCCGACAGGTGCGGTGCTGGAACTGCTGACGATCACCTTTTACCGTTTCGATGAGCAAGGTTCAGTTGTCGAGACGTGGGAAGTGTACGATAGCCTCAGCTTTTTGACGCAGTTGGGGCTGCTGGCGTTTGTCGCGCCGGGAAGTCAGTGACAGTCATCAATTATCAGTTGTCGGTTGTCAGTTATCAGTTGTTCGTGCAGGACTTTTGCCTGTAGGTTCAATGAACCCCTCTCCCCGACGTTTACAAAGGCAGGCATTTTGTGGAAGAGGTAACTGTTCGCGTTGAACCTCACCCCAACCCCTCTCCATTTTTAAGATGTTGGTGATAGATGAACTATTGACACATGGAGAGGGGCTTCAGACTCGCCTCGTTGCACAGACTCGATAAGCCGAAAATTAGAAACCTACCCTTGTAAACTCCCCTGCACTCTCCCTATTGAATAGAGAGAGGGAAAACAGGAACACCCATCTCTGTAAATCCTGGGTAATGTCGAGAGGGTAGTAAAGCGAAACCTCAGCATAAAAAGCAAAAGGACATTCACCGAGTTTGCCGTGAACGTCCTTTTTGATGATAGGTCATTTCCAGGTTTTTTGCGCGGGACGACACGTTGGTCGTCCCCTACGAGTGTAAATTTTGAATGGATTCTGGCGATGAATGTGCGTTAGGGTAAGCGGATGACTTGTCCAACGTAGATCAGCCGGGGGTCGGCGATACCGTTGATCGATGCCAATACTTCAACCGTTGTGCCGAAGCGTAAGGCTATGCGGAACAAGTTATCGCCTGTTTGCACCACATACGTTCCGCCGCTGCCCCCACTGTTCCCGCCCGACTGTGCAAACGCTCCTGCCTGCGCGCCATTACCTGTTGCGCCCGCGAAGGCGAAGGCTTGTCCTGCGGCATTCACGCCTGCGAAGGCAAAGGCTTGCCCGCCATTTGCTGCCTGTGCGTATGCCACCGCCTGCGCAACTGTGCCGCCACCGTTCGTTGTAGGCGTGGCGCTGATCGGCACCGCGCCGCAAACGCTCGACGGCAGTACCAGTTTCGTACCATCGGGGTCAGCGTTCAGGTGAATTTGCAGTTCGTTGGATTGCAGCGCCCAGAGTCCTACGCCGCTGCTCGTAGCAACGGGCTGGTTCTGGCGCAGTGCTATCGCCATAGAGAGTGGGCTTGAGAGTTGGGCGATGGTGACTTGTATAACAGGGCTTTGCAAATAGTAAAACTGGATGCCGCTGCTGACACATCCATAGCTAAACAGCGCTGTGCCGGGGTAGCTTTGCTGTGCCTGTGCCAGCGTGGGAACTAAACACACAGCGATAACGGCGATGCAAATCAGTAGAAGTCGGCGTAACTTGTTCATGAGCATTGTATCCGCTAGGGCACAAAATCTGGATTGCCTGGGAAATAACTGATGTTACGCAGGCTTAGCTCGAACAAGGGGTTTAAACCCCTTGTTCACAGGTTCAGGGTGCGTAACGTCTGGAAATAAAACAAAGGGGCGCAGCACGTCGCCCCATTTAAGTTCAGATGACATCTTACGGTGCCGCCGCCGCGAACGCGGTTGCGAAGCCGCCGAAGAATGATGCAGTTTGCACGAAGCTCGCTGAGCCAAACGGCGTGCCCATCGCCTGGGCGAAGGCGGCTGCGTTGCCGCTGGTTGCCGCGCCACTGAAGGCTGCGGAGTAGCCTGTATTGGCGGATGAGGTGGCGAAGCCGTTGCCGATGGAACCGGCTTGCGTAAAGGCAACGGGACCGATAGTCTGCGCATAACCGAAGGCTGCGCCAAAGCCTGACGTGGTAGCTGTTGCGGTGACAGTCGCCTGTGCGGGTTGAATAGCGATGACGAATATCATGCTCAACACCAGTACCAACGCGACACGATAGAACTTACGAGAGAGTAATCTCTTCATGACCCCCAGCTCCTTATGTTGAATTTGATCGGATGGTGAACAACATTCATTGTCCACTTAATGCTTAGGATACAGGGTGTGCAAGTTTAAAGTCAATTTTGATGTGGGTAGAGAAAATATACTTCGATAGAAAAATCTCACAAGGATAGAAATCACAAACATGCGCTAAGTTCAAAATTACGAAAATGAGGGTTTGCAAGTCCCTCATTTTTATGACATTGATATAACCGTTAGGGACACGGTATGCCTGCCGCAATAAAAGGCGCACACTCGGCGCTTGTGCCTGTTGTGCCGCAGGGTATGACGAGCACTTGCCCAATCGAAATCGCGTTGATGTTGGTGATGCCGTTGGCGGCAGCGAGGGCTTCAACAGTCGTGCCGAAGCGCAGGGCAATGCTGTACAGGGTGTCCCCTGTGGCGACGACATAGCTGCCGCAGGTGCCGCTGGCAGGCGCGGGATTGCCCACCCCGGTGGTTGGCGGGGCGGCGGGCGGCGCAGTGTAAGTTACCGTGCCGGGGCAGGGGATGAGCAGTTGCAAGCCAGCATGAATCAGGCGCGGGTTGGCGAGATTGTTGGCGGCGGCGATGGCATCGACGGTTGTGCCGTAACGCAGGGCGATGCGGAAGGTGTTTTCGCCGCGCTGCACGACATGCACCACACTGGGACCACAGGGTAAAATGGGTTCTTCAACGACAGGGGCTTCAGCAGTTGGCGCAAGGGTTGCCGTGACAGGCGCTCCGACAGCGACAGCTTCGGGTGTTGCGGCGGCTTCAGGTTCAAGCACGAGAGGCTCACCGGACATACGCACGAAGGCTTCCACGACGATGCCCGCCGTGAAGGCTTCTTCATCAGTCATAGCGCGCGCTGCTGACCACAGCAGGACAGCGCCTGCGTTGTCGGTGATGGCTGCCAGCGTTTGTCCCGCTTGCGCTATTTGATCGGGTTCGCCTGTGCCATCGGCGGAGACTTCAATCTGTCCACTCTCAACCGTCAACGTCAGGCTGTTGGCGGACTGCTGCTGTAAGGCGATGATGCCATCAGCGGCAAAACGTATGGAAGCGTCGTTGAGCGAGAACTGTGTGTTGGCTGCGCCTTGCACCGCCAGCGTTGAGGGTGTTTCGGCGCAAGCTGAAGCGCCGGACGCTGACGTGAATTGGAAAAGCTGCGCGGGCGATGTGCCGCCAATCGGTAGGGGAGTACGCGCATAGTTCAGTGTTGTGTCGCCCATCAGCAGGAAGGTAACGGCTGTATCGGAGTTATCCAGCGGGACATTGGCGCGCACCGCCGCGATACCCCATTGGCGTTTGTCCAAGTCAGCGGGCAGAGCATGAAGCGCGAGAAATTGGCTGAGGAAGGCGCGATCACCGGGACTGTCAAAGGCGGGGGCAGGAGCATCGGCGGCAAACGTGGATTCCACCAGATCTGAGCCGTAGCAGACCGTATTCGTTTCCAGGTTGCGGCAGTTGGCGGCGAGTGTCGAAATGCCGCCTTCGACCAGCGCTGGACAATCCATCTGCGCCAGCACGGGCGCGGCAACACATAACATCATCCACAAAATCAACAGCACACTACGGAAACGCATAACAACACTCTGTAAGCTCACATTAATCCTTATCTTAGCTTAGTGCAGTTCTATTTTCAGCGCAAATGGGAGAAGAGCTTTCAGCGATTAGCATTCAGCGGTCAGCAAGACATGATGAACCGCCAAGCCGCCAAGTACGCCAAGGAAGACAGAGAAGAGAACATTGAATTACCGAGACAAATTAAGAAGGCTCATGGGTAAATCTAGTGCGAACAAGGGGATTAATCCCCTTGTTCAAGGAGAAACAGCACTACTTCTACCCAAGAGCCAATAAGAAAGGTTAAACGTCTCAAGCCTTCAGATGCCAGTGAGCATCAAAAGCCACAAAACGCATAGACCGACGACGATACTGAGACCGAAGTGCTTCGTGCGCCCGATGACGAGGGCAGCGGCGGCGAAGGCGATGAGTTTGCTGCTGAGGAAGTTAGGGTCTTTGTAGAGCGCCGAGACGACGAGCGCCGCGAAAATAGCGATAGGGATATAGTGCAGGAAGCGCGTCCAGAACGATGAGGCTTGGGGAATTTTCAGTGTGAAGCCCATGAAACGGCACAGGTAGATGGACATGGTGAGCGCGGCGAAAAGAAGGATCGTGTTCATAGGTTGACCGCTAGGGGAGTAGGCTGGCGTTGGGATTCGAGTCGCGCGCCGATGAATGCGCCAGTGATACCGACGATCAAAATGGTGAGGCTGCCAAGCTGCATCGACAGGCAGAGAACGGCGATGACAGCGGAGATCAACGCGACGGTGACATCGGTGCGCGTTTTGAGGCTTGAGATGAGCAGCACGAAAAAGGTGAGTGGCGCGACAAAGTTTAACTGCGCTGACGACGAAATAACGATGAGGTGTCCCAGCAGCACGCCAAGCGCCGTGAAGAGATTCCACGCGATGAACAGGCTGATTTCCGCGCCAAGCAGGAATGAGAAGGTAGGATTTTTATCAATGGTGATACCGTAAGCGCCATCGGTGAGAAAATAGGCAGCGGTAGCGCGCTGAAGTCGTGAGAGTTTCATGTGCCTTGCAAGCGATAAGCCGTAAAGCAGGTGATGCAGGTTCAGCACGACAGCCGTGATGATGATGGTGATTGCTGATGTGCCACTCGTGAGTAACTGTACGGTACTGATTTGCGCTGATGCGGAGTAAAGCGTCAAACTCAACAGTTGAATTTGTGACACATCCCATCCCGCTTCGCGCGCGGCGATGGCGTAAGCGAAGGCGACGGGCGCGGATGCCAGCCACAAAGGCAATACAGCGGTGAAGCCTTGTTTGAACAGGTGCGCGTCGAGACGAAACATGATGTTCCTTAGGTTATCGCTCCGGGTTCAATGCGCTTCGAAAAATGAATAGGGATATAAATCACCACCCGAATTGTCTTTCCTGTTCACTTCAGTGAACGTGGTACTTCGGCAGCCGGAGACTTCAGTCTCTGGCAGGGCACATGCTTCGTTACGGGAATGGTTCAAGGATGATTGTTCTCAGGCAGTAAAAGCTCAAATTTCTGTTCGATGAGTGCGGACGTGCCCGTGAGATGGCTGCCGTCTTCTTCGTGATAGAGTTGAAAGCCAAACTTCTCGTAGAGGTGGCGGGCGGTATCTAAACCTGCGAACGTCGTCAGGTACACGCGGCTGAAGCCCGCGTTTTTGCAAAATGAGACGGCTGCTTGCATCAGACGATTGCCAATCCCGCAGCCCTGATAAGCAGGGTCGATGATAAACCAGCGCAGGCGCACGCCTTCGGCATCATGACCGTCGATGAAAATTGAGCCGACCACCTCATCTGCGACTTTGGCAATCCACGCGCCATCGTGTTCGGGATCGAAGCGAGTGAGGAAAGCACTGAGTTCGGTGGCGACTTTCGCCTCAAAATACAGTCCCAAATTCCAATGCTTGTGATAGTACGTGCCGTGCAGTTCGGTCACGCGCCCAATCACGCCGGGTTCATAGCCTGTGAGTTTAATCTCGTCCATTGCGCAGTCCTTTCAACTTGGCTTTTGTGTGCAAGTCCCACCAGAAACTAATTGGTCTATCTCGCAACTGAAACGGAAAGTATTTCTCAAACACCGCCGCGTCCTGGATTTCTCCCCTTTCTCCATGCAATGGGGAAAGGGGTCGGGGATAGGGGTTAACCGCAAGAATTGTGAGACAGTCCAATAATCCCCTTGTTCAAAGTCCAAATTGCACCACGTATACCCATGACTCTTCAACTTATGATAAGGTGAGTGCATAGGCATGTCATTGACTCCTGAGTCGAATTTGCGCATGAAAAAATCAGACACTCCCGGCGGCAATCGACTGAAAACGTTGCGTGAGTTTGCGGGCAAAACACAATTGGAAGTTGAACTCGACGCCAGCTTAGGCATGGGTTATTTGCAGCGTGTCGAGTCGGGGAAAGTGCGCCATCCCGAACGCGATACGCTGGAGCGCATCGTGGCGGCGTTGGGCGCGCGTTACACCGAACGGCGTGACATTCTGGAGTTGTTCGGTTATGTCGTGGATGCACCGCTGCCCAATGCTGAGGAAATTCAATGGGCGATTGATGCCTGCCGCGCGGAACTACGCAGCGCGGTGTTCCCGGCGTACCTGTTGGACTGCGCACATCAGATGGTGGCGTGGAATGCGTTTGTGCCGAAACTGTACCGCTTAGACCCGCAGGCAAAACGGCTTTCGATGCTGCACATTATTTTTGACCCCGCGTATAAAGTGACGCCGATGATCGCCAATCCAGAGGAATTTTTTCCGGCTCAGATTCGGGCGCTGCGTTACGAGATGCGCTTGTTTCGCGGCGAACCCTGGTATGGCGCACTGATTGATGAAATGCGGCACTGTGAAATTTTTGAGAAATATTGGGCGCAGTCCGAGACGCAGCAAGCGTATTACATTCCCGCGCGTCCGCTGGTGCCGATTGAACTCAATTTGCCAGTTGTGGGGCGGCTGCAATTTCGCCTGGTGTCTGAGCAGTTCGCGCAGGATCGGCGTTTTCGCGTGATTTATCTTCTGCCTGCCGAGCCGCGCACGATGCAGCAGTGTTTGGCGTGGATAGATTGACCTTTGGCTCTTGGGAATAAGTAGTGCTGTTTCGCCTTGAACAAGGGGATTAGAACCTGTTTGATAATTCGAGAGGTAATGTTTACTGAGACACAATTTCACAGCTTTTTCTCTAAAATTTCTCGGTG